>DAHXLD010000019.1 GCA_027371845.1 Candidatus Saccharimonadota bacterium | reverse complement strand
GCGCTTGTGAATTCGGTTTATTGAGATGAGGTAAAATGACGAACAAGTTGATCACTGGAAGAAAAATTCGTGTTGCCATCTTTATAGATATGTATAAGTCTTCTTTGCTTCAAATAGTACTTAATGCGCCCCGTAAGTCTTTTTCTATCAGAGATCTCCCAAATAACAGCTAGATCGTCTATTGTGAAGACCTTTTTATTACTAGTGATAAGTTTCTCCATATTAGTTTGGTTATTCATAGGGCAGGATTACTACCCTATATGCTATCAAATCATGACATTATTGTCAATGAGCATCTTAAATAGCTTAGATTTATGATTAGCTAAGTTTAAGATTACAATTAATGGGTTCGAATCCCACCCTTTCTTCCATATAGATTATGAAACTTTTGAAAGAGGCTAAAGACAATGAGTGAACTTGGTAAAAGCTTGTTGTGCTCCAAATCAGTAAAATGCTAGACCCCATTACTCTTTAAATTACTTAACTCCTAGTGAATTTAAAGTCCTTATATAAGATAAGGAAGTGGCGCTTAAGCATTGAACCACCACACTCGTTTTGATAGATAGCAAAGAAGAGTTAGAATAGATGGAAAGTATCAGACCCAAGTGCCCTGCCAGCATATTGACTTACTAACAAGCTTATGCTAATATATAACTTATGAATCCCGAAACATTAAAAGCAGCTCCAAATAACCCCGTCGAAGAAGCTTATAGTAGATTACATTTTAGTCCTGATGCAGACATATATGAAATGAACCTAAATAGTGTCCTAAGAGTAGTGATTCCTGAGGATGTGCCCGGAATTAGTGACAATGGTGTCGATTATTTAGCTTTTTTAGCAGTCCCAAGCGAGCAAGGTAGAGACACTGTTCTAGGTATTTTCAAGGGCTCTGATGGCCAAACTTACATTAGTAGTGGTGAAGATGGCGTTGAACCATTCCTCTTTAATAAAGGAACTAAATTGACGTTAGGAAGAGACGGAATGTATGTAGAGTCTCTTGGTGGGAACGGTAGAGTTCTAAAAAGTAGAGTAGATTCGAATCATGTTCCAAGCATTATAGACGGATTTGGTAGTCAAACATCTGGAGAACACCTGATAATTTATTTAGATCAATCTGGTAATCTTGATATTAGCGATCATTCAACTAACGGTACTAAGATAATAGCGCCAAAATCAGATAAGATTACTAAATTTGTTAATGCTTTAGAGTCCACGGTGTCTAGCCCCAGCATCTAATTTGTAGATTAGTTAAAAAGAACAAAAAATATCTTTTTTATGAAATATAGCGAAGTAAATATTGAAATTCCTTATCTTAAGGATATAAAAAGTGGAGATAAAACCGTTGAAGGTAGACTTAACCGTGGTAAATATGCAGGCTATAAGCCTTTAGATCTAATATGTTTTCGGCCAAGCATTTATAGCAAGAAAACTTCTAAACTTAAGAAAAACACTGAAAACGTAAATGTAAAAATTTTAAAGATTGAAAAATTTTTAAGTTTTGAGGAGATGCTTAAAAAAGTTGGTTATAAGAAAGCTGTACCTAGAGCAAAGTCTTTTAAGGAAGCGTTAAGCGTATACAGAGGATTTTATACACTTCAAGAAGAAAAAACATATGGAATCTTAGCTATTTACATAGAGCTTATTAGCTAGACTTAATATTAAATATAGATTAAAAATATTATAATATTTAAATGAACGATTTAATTGAAATTGCAATTTTTGACGTAGATGGAACTATCTGGGAAAACGGAGTTGTCCCAGATTCTGTCGTTAAGGGCTTTAAACACTTACATAAAAATAATACCCTAACTACTATTTCAACAGGTAGGGGCTATATTAGATTAAGAGAAGCGTTAGGGAGCTCTTTTAATGATTTAATTTCAGATAAATCACCAATTATCGTGGAACACGGTACAAAAATTGTAGATAAAAAAGGAAATACAATATTTGCCGATTTTTTAATTGATCAAGAAATCGATCACATCGTAGACTTTACCAGGAACAATATAGATTTATTTAAAATGCTTTTGTTTTATCCTAACGATCCAAATAAAAAAGTTAAAATTTGTTGTTTTAATGAGAGTGATCTAGAAATGGAAATTAAAAAACGAGGTCACTATGCTGACGTTTTCTACGCCTCTTTAGGAGAATTAAGCTCTTTAATAAGGAAAGAAGAACTAACAAATGTTACCCTAAAATTAAAGCCATATATTAAAGTGGAAAATCTTAAATTATTATTCACAAGAACTGAAACAAAAATTGTATTTCAAGATGGAGAAATGGTATTTGTTAAACAAAACGCCAATAAAGCTCTGGCCATTAAATACCTTTTAGATTATTTGAAAATAAGTTCAAGCAAGCTTTTAGTAGCTGGTAACGCTATAAATGATGTTGAAATGCTGGATTTTGACTCCAAAGAAACCCTGTTGGTAGGGCCAAAGGAATCAAGAGAAACGATCAAATCCTATCTCTCGGATTTAAATGGGATCATAGAGTTAGAAAATCCTTCTAAACTTGGAGACTATCTTTTAAGTCTCTAGTTGTTTATTTTATTCAAGCTATATTTTAGAAGTTGATCTTTATCATCAAACCAAAAGTCCCCCTCTACATACTTACCGTTTAGAACCAACGGTAACCAGTGTATATCGTCTTGCCACATATTTTGGTAAGGGATTTCATCAATCTTAAACCATCTTGGAGCCATTTCTTCGCTTTCAGATGGCTCCCCCTCCCAAGTTTTAGCGACATAAACAAAGACCTTTTGACCAATAGTCTTTTGGTTGTTAAGGTAAAAGTTTAATATCCCAACACTAGATAGATTTTTAGGTTTAACATTTATTTCTTCCCAGCATTCTCTAACACAAGTTTCTTCTATAGTCTCATTTTCAGCTTGTTTTCCGCCAATGCCATTCCACTTACCGACACCAAAGCCTCTTTTCTTCATGGCTAAGAGAATCTGATTTTCTTTAATTAAAATTAGTAAGGTTAATTGCTTCATGCCTAGTAATTATACTTCCGTATTATTTATTAAAAAATGTTTAGATATTAAACAAAATAGGTTATAAAAAGTATAATACATATAACTTGCACCCGTAGCTCAGCTGGATAGAGTGTTGGCTTGCGGAGCCAAAGGTCACAGGTTCGAATCCTGTCGGGTGTACCACATAAGAATTTAGTTTCTAATACAACATTCAGAGATTTCTGATATTTTCGCAATTTTTAAGTCTTACCTATGCTAGCAGATTAAAATCGTTTCCAATCTGGTCACTACATTTAGTAATAAAAAAGTTACTTACATTACCTATTGTATTTAGTAATAGGTTTTGCTATAGTAATGGATATGAAGGCTACGCTTACAATTACGAGCAAGGGTCAAACTACCATACCAGCTCCAGTGCGTCATAAACTCGGCTTAAGTAAAGGTGGTGGCACGTTACGAATCAGCTTTAACGAACATAAGGGCGAACTTGTAATATCAAAGCCCACCAGTATAGATGAACTTAGCAAAAAGCTAAGTGGGTATATCAAGCCTGGAATAAGTCCTCTTATCGACGCAGACGCATTTTACCAGGCAAATAGGTCTAAATAAGATATGACGAAATGTGTAGGCTCATTGGATACTAATGTCTTATTACGTCTACTACTTAACGACATAACTGAGCAGCATGCTGCTGTAAAGAAACTATTAAGCCAAACTGCTAATCAGTTTGCTGTTGCTGACATAGCAATAATTGAGCTGGTGTTTGTGCTTGACCGATACTACAGATTTAGTCGTTTACAGACTAGCGAAGCAATAGAGGGTCTTATGAATTTAAAAGAAATAAACTGCAATAGAGTTCTTTTTGAAAAAGCACTGCCATTATATATTGAACATAGTGGTTTATCTTTTGAGGATTGTTGTTTATCTGTATACGCACAACTCAATGATGCTGAACCTTTATGGACTTTTGATAAAAAATTGGCCAATCAGGCTCCAAATTCTACTTTAGTTAAAGTATAGCTTGTTATTATAGAGTTTCTAACTTCTCGGACTGGCATTTTAGTTGTCAAGAACGATTAATGCACCATTGTTTTTAAAAGGAGTAAAATTTAAATATGGTAGATAAAAAGCTATTTCAATGTTCTGAGTGCGGACTGCACTATGAAAACGAGGAAACCGCAAAGCAATGCGAAGCATGGTGTAAAAAGTATAGTAGTTGCAGTTTAGATATTTCGAAACTGTCAGTGGAGCGGAATATGCTGTCTTCAAAATCTAATTCCAACTAAGTATCTCATTAGAAATTCTTTATAAACCGAGTGGTTTGGGTTTACCCACGTTAAATTTGTAAGTTCAAGCTAAAACTGTTGCCTAAATATTCTATAACCATCTCTACTTCATCAGCAATACTAACTATAGTCTGATAATATTTATTTCTGAATATATCTATTAGGGAGTACCATTATTTTCGTTGACTTTACAACTTTTGTTTCTGTAGTTCTAAATATTTTAGTGATTTTACCAACTTAGAGCTTTTACTTCCTAAAATCGGTTCGAATCCTGTTAGATCAATTCTCAAGACGTTATTATTTAAGCTGCTGACTTGAGACTAGTAACCGAGGATGGATTAAGATTAATTTTTATTGGCGATTCTGTATAAAGCAGATCATATCCGTTTGTCTATGAAAGTGTCAACTTGACAACTTATACTCACTTTGCTAGTATAGTTTATTATGAAAATAATGACTACCGCTGACTTCAAAGCCAACTTTTCATCCGTTGTAGATGAGCTTAAGCATGGAAATAAAGTTGTAATTACTTATGGTCGCAAAAAAGTACCATTGGCGACAATTATTCCGCAAAATCAACTAGAAAAACCAAACCACTCTGTAAAAATAGGCGACCTAAAGTCTCAAGGTTGGACATATGCGTTAAACGGCTTTGAAATAACAGAAGAAGAGCTTATTAATTCGTGAATTATCTACTGGATACTCATATTCTGCTTTGGCTTAGACTAAGCCCAGAGAAGTTGAGCCCGGAACACAAAAAAATTATTAAGTCATCTGAAAATGAAAAGTTTGTTAGCTCTATATCGAAATGGGAGATTAGCTTAAAATATGCTCTAGGTAAGCTAGAACTTGGC
Organism: Candidatus Saccharimonadota bacterium; assembly: GCA_027371845.1. Classification (GTDB taxonomy): domain Bacteria; phylum Patescibacteriota; class Saccharimonadia; order Saccharimonadales; family UBA4665; genus JAJZMH01. The sequence goes on along the minus strand of DAHXLD010000019.1, from coordinate 39,369 downwards.
AGTCATACTCTAGATGAATTCCTGGCCGGAATATATAAAATTGGGCTAAAGGATATCACTCCTTCTTCCGAACAGTGGTCCACCTATTACTTACTACCCAAGATAAAGGATCACAGAGACCCTTTTGACAGGATGATCATATGGCTAGCTATCCAAAGCGGCATGACTTTATTATCTAGCGATAGCAAGTTCGATGCTTATAAACCTCACGGGCTTAGTGTAATTTAGTGTTTTGTGCTAATCCAGCCCGATAGTTATCGTACTAGACTTGGCAGAGGTGATACTTCAAATGTCTCGTGCCAGCGCAGTAGTTCATTCTTGAGGCGGTTCCAAGCGGAGACAGGAAGGTGTACCACATAATTTACAGCCCTTTATATACGTCTTTACGATGTCGAACTCTTATAACTAGAATCAGTAACTCATTTTTATAAATCTGATAAACGATTCGGTAAACCCCTTGCCTTATACGATAGATATTATTGGAACCTTTAATCTTTTTTGAATCATCTGGTATGGGATTTATATATAGGCCACCGATTATGCCCACAATACTATCTCGCAACTCTTTACTTGGAAGTTTACGGATTTCTTTTTGGGCAGAGTTTTTAATCTTAACTTTATAAGAGGCCATCAGCTTTAAGCTCTTTAACGAATAAGTGGAAGTCTATAGCAGATTCATTCTCACGTTCTTTAACAATTTGAAGGTCTTCTAAATCCTCAAGCACTTGTTCCTTGACCGCATCTTCAATTACAGAAGAAACGGACTCTCCGCATTCAGCAGCTCGTATCCTCAAAGCTTTATATATTTTATCGTTAATGGTGATAGTAGTGCGCATAACCGTTCCTCATCTTATGTGGTTAGTATAGCATAGCTGCATCAATGCATCAATATGCTCGTCATTCATACCTCTATAGAATTCAGATAGACCAACAAGGTTCTAATCCAGTACGGTAGTTACTGTGCTAGACTTGGCAGAAATAGTGCCCCAAACGTTTCATGCCACCGCAATATTTCAGCTTTGAGGCGGTTCTAAGCGGAGACAGGAAGGTGTACCAAGCATAAGTGGTTTACTATACAGCGTCTATGCTATTATCAAACTATGGTTCCACAGCTTGCAGACGAGTATCTTAATACTCGGCCAAACAAGGATGAATCTTATCCTAAACTTGCCATATTCTTTTTAGCCTGTTCCGGCTCAGGCAAGTCCTCAATTCGGCAATTGCTCGTTAGCAATTTGCGGGCTACATACTTTTGCAATGATGAGGTGTCAAGTCCCCGAAATTGACAGCACTTTGTCTTGGACCTCTGTTAATGAAATCTTTCCAATGAACTTTTTCTTGTTGTAGTTTTGTTTATACTGCCTTGCGCAACGGATATGAGACGTATGTAATTGCAATAGACTTATCAGAAGATGAACTCATAGCACGTATCAAGGCAAGAAAGCGTTACGATACAGATGAATTACTTCAGTTGCTGCCCGCTCAACTAGATGCTTACCATAAAGCGATAAGATTACTAAAACCAGACTACTTAGTTTTTTCTCGAACTACGGATTATGGCGAATTGATTGACTCCATTCGTAATAAGCTCGCGACAATAAAGTTCTAACCTTGTCGACAATGCCGTACCATCATACTTATGATTGTGAATTCTGTAACTACGTATTAAACTGTCAAAGATTATGGAAAGACTAGTTTTGGGAATAACTCCAATAAACGAGAACGAACATTGTGTATGCGGGCGGTATAATGCTCATACTGCCGAAGATGATGTTAGCGGGGTTGAAGTAGTTGAAATTGCTAATGGAAGACTTTTGCATACTAGAGTAGATGGTGGACATCTTGAAGGACGAATAGCAGTGTTTAGCCGATGGATTTCCCAATTTGAATTAGTAGACAGAGTCAAGCATAATCTAGCTGACCCTGACGGTTACAATAACTCAATCTTAAAAGGCACTAGTCACTAGACCGTACTCTAATCCTATTGAGTTTTGGACTTCTCGGACTACACTGTACCATTATCGTTAATATATATAAAAAACGGATAATATTAACGCTTTATTGACATTATATCGTTAATTAGTTATACTTGAAGCATGCCTAGTGCCTTAAATAGATTTAAAATAGCTCAGCTCAAAAAAGAATTTGAGAGGCTGAAAACTGGCAAAGACTCACTGCTGATATTACTTGAAGAGTCTGAACTTCCGGAACTGGTCTATAACTCTAACGCTATTGAGAACTCGAAACTTACCCTCAAAGAAACGGAGCGAATACTTCTTGAACAAGAAGTTTCACGGAACATTAGTGTAAGAGAACTTTTTGAAGCTAAAAATCTAGCCAGAGTTACTGAGTATATTAATAATCATATTAATCTTGAACTATCTGTCGAAAATATATTGCTATTACACCAAATGTTAATTGGTGGGATAAATGACACAATTGCCGGTAGATTGAGAGGTCCGAGCGAGTATGTACGAGCTGGTACACATATAGCACCTGCTCCTGATAAAATCGAACAGCTTGTCAACCGTCTGTTAGTAGACTATAGGGCTAATGACCAGCAACATTTTATAGACCGTTTTTCATACTTCCATCTAGAATTTGAACGGATTCATCCTTTTGTTGATGGTAACGGTAGGATAGGTCGTGTCCTCATGAACTTACAACTCAAGCAACTTGGGTACCCGCCGATCATTATTCGTAACAAGGGTAAGTTTGATAGATACTACCCTGCATTTGTTGAATATCAACAACTTAAACACACGGGAAGAATGGAAAATCTTATAATGTTATCCGTTATGGAATCACTAAATAAACGGATTTCATACCTTAAAGGGCAGAATATTATAAGACTGTCCGACTATGCTAAGCAAAACAAACGGTCAGTAAATACACTAATAAATGCTGCGAGAAGACAAACAATTCCAGCATTTCGTGAAAAAGGCATTTGGAAGGTAGGCACCTAAAAACAATCTCTTAATTTCTGGTGCAAATCTGTGCATATTGAGTTTTGGACTTTTCGGACTACACTGCACTATCAAGACTTTTATAGCGATAATCTCTGTTGTTGAAGTTCCAAGTAATTAACGAATACGGCTACCAAAGCACATTTATTTCTTAAATTGATTTAAATCCTGTTAGCAAAATTTGTTAAACTAATTACATGGTTATATATAAAGCTAAAAATGATGTAGCCTTATTATTCGACGACGGACCTAACCCAAAAATAACACCTAAGATATTAGATATTCTTAGACTTAAAGACGTAAAGGCAAACTTCTTTTTAATTGGTATGAGGGCAGAAAAGTCCCCTGATATTGTTAGACAAATTGCTACAGAAGGACACGAAATCGGTAACCATACTTATACACATAAAAAACTTGTCGAGATTCTTCAGAAACAAGGCGATCAAGCAGTAACTGACGAGGTTATAAAAGGCCGGGATGCTATTGCAAAAGCTGCAGGTATAGAAGAAGACCAAATTATCTTCCTAAGACCACCATATTTCAGTTGGAATTATGAAGTCGCAAGAATTATAGAACCTCTTTATGGCAACAATGTAGTGATGTCTGGGCTAGCTATAGGCGACTATGATTGGGACGCAGATCACAAGTGGGACGAGCAGGATACCCAGGCTATCAGCGCATACGCAAAGCGCATTGTAGATGCCTGGATGAAAATAATTGAAAACGGTACTTTGGTGGGCTTTCATGATAGCTCAGAGCATAATTTACCGGGTAATAAACACTATGATAATTGGATGAATAGAGCGCTGCCAACTTTAGAAGCATTACCAATAATTATTGATAATATCTTGCAAAAAGGCTTTAGAATCTGCAAGTTAAGTGAAATGGAACTAGTTAGGGAGGAATCCGCACGCCTTTCATAACGGTTCTAATCCAGCACTATGGTTACTGTATTAGATTTGGCAGAGGGGGCACCTCAAACCCTTAGTTAACGGGTTATAATCGGTTATAATCTTGCCTGACCCATGACCTGCAATCGATGATATAGCTAAATTGACATATACATACTTTCTATATATAAACACATTGCGCTAAGCTAGCAATCACAATTTCTTTAGTTAATTCAATAATCATTTGGTAATAATTATTTCTGAATATAATAGCGTTTTATACTTTAAATTGAGGGCTTAATTTAAGAGCTTTGTATTAATCACAATATAACTCTATAATAATTTTTATTCATTAGTGTTATTATTTATTTGAAATGAAACCAAAACAAACATTTGAACAAGCTCCGACTAGAAACATGATCCTTATAGACGATGATTTAAAGATTCATAAGTATTTTTTAGCTAAAGAACGTCGTAATATCTCTGAATTTGAAGACCCTGATAGTGGTTTATATTGCCAAGTATCAATGTCTTTCGAACACGATCAAGCTGGTTTTTTAATGACATTCTCAAATTATCAAAATACGGAAGCTTTTCTTTCTAATATAAGCTCTAGATACACTATTCTAGGAGCTGGGCCACGAGGTTATTTATTACACGATGACGATATTGGCGATTTGGCACTTTCTGAGGGTGAGGATTTAACCATAAGAGCTACTTATGGGGTTTCTGAGTTAGGGCCTGCGGTGTCTGATTTCTCAAGTTTTTATGATAAGCTTTTATGTCTAACCGAACACATGGATAGATTGTTAACGGCTTTTGAAAGTACATCAAATAATATCATCGTAAGCGTACCTACTGATTCTTCTAATAGGTTTTAACTATTTTAATGTCGAGTAATGCCAAAAACCCAAAACTACTAATATAAACATTATTCCGCCAGCTACAAAACAAACAACTGCTGCTATTTTAGCGATTGTAGCGATAGTTGCGAAAGCGTAAGCATCTCCCAACAGTAGACCTCTTAAAGTTTCCCCTTGGAATAGGGTTTGAGCTTGAGCTTTAAGGGTTGGGTTGGTGGGGTTTGCAAGAGATTCGGCACTAACCTGAGAGTATGTTTTACCACCAGCTACTTCTGAAAGATGAACCGCTATAAAGTGATTGGCATAAGCCTTGGCTTCGGGGCCAGTTAAAAGTTGCTGACCTGCGTACTTTTCTAAATAAGGTTTGATCTCAGGATTATTTAGAGCTGGACTATTGGCAGCTGGAAAGTAAATTTTTTGAGAGGCTAGCTCGTTATATACGTTGGTACTTATGAAAGAATAAGCCCACCAAGCTAAAAATCCGATTATAATTAACGCAATTGTTGCCACAAAACCTATTGAGGTTAAATTTCTATCTATTTTCTTTCTATTATTCTTAGGCATATCACCTCCTTTGTTATATCGTCTAAATAGCATATTAGTTCAAAACAAAGTAAACGTAAACATTTTGAATTAAATTTAAAGAAATATAAACCCACCCCATACTTGAATAATCTATAATAAGATGTTATAATTCCCAAAATGGAAGTTATTAAGAATCGCTCTGGCGAGGTTGTTGATGAATGGATGTCTTTTGGAGAAAACTTTAGAAACGTTCTAGAAGAAACCGCTCGTAGAGAAGCAGATAATTTATCTAGTTCTTACGTAGAGCCAGGTAGTATAACCGTTGCCCGTAACGGGCTTTTGGCCGCAGATCTGTTGCTATCTAATATTGACGTCGGTATATTACAAGGTGGTGATTTTAAAGATGTTTTTTTGAAAACTCTTGGGTTGGGTCTTAATTTAAATTTTTTTAATCCGTTAAGCCAACCAAAAAATGAATTAATGTCAAGCAACCGCTTTAGAACTTTAGCCGAAGAAAAGGATGTTTTTAATAGATATTTGCTACTACCCTTAAAGAAAGTTATTGAATTCTTACCTATTATAAAAATAGAGGGGGCTAATAAAAGAAGCGGATTTATACGCTTATTATCATCATCGGGAATAGTTATTGAGGAGATTCTTAGAAATAAAGCTGAAATGGGCTTAAAGCTGAGTGATGATGATGAGAACAAATTGTTTCAGTATCTTTTTAAGGCCGAACACCCCAATTTTGAGGGTATTAAACAGAAACTAGATTGATATAATCTTAGAAAACGGCAATTGATTATCCCCCGTACCTGAAGGATGGGTTATTGGAATTAAAAAATAACTTGTCCCAAAGTAGATTTAACTAGTATTATAAGGCTATGGAAAATGGTGGTGTTTCTAATCCTGAACTGATTCTTGGTAAAAGAATTCAAAAGTTTCGACAAGATAGTGGGTTAACCCAGCAAGGCTTATGTTACAAAGCTCATCTAAGTTACTCAACTTTAGCCAAGATTGAAAGGGGTGCCATTAAATCTCCTTCAATCTTTACTATTATTTCTATTGCTGAATCTTTAAATATAACCATTAATGAACTAGTCGGACTAAAGCTTGATAACCATAGAGAATCTAAAAATAATCGTAATTTAAAAAGATCTAAAGATGGAATTAGGTTTGTCTATTTTGACGTTAATGGTTGCTTAGTAAGATTTTATCAAAAAGCTTTTTTAGCTATATCACAGGATTACGGCGTATCTTCGGATAGGGTTGAGGCTGTTTTTTGGAATTATTCTGAAAAAATTAACAAATCTATTATTACCAATGATCAGTTCAGTGATAGTTTTGCCAGGAAACTCGGTATTAATTCGTTAGATTGGTCTAAGTATTATCTTGAAGCTGTTTCAGAGGTTCCTGGGGTAGAAGACTTATTGCCTCAGGTTATTAATAATTATAAGGTTGGATTATTTACTAATATTATGCCTGGATTCTTAGATGAGTTAATCAAACTATCAAAAGTACCTAATCTAGAATACGACGCTATAGTTGATTCTTCAAAGATAGGCTATATTAAGCCCGAGAACAAGGCTTATGAAATCGCTCAAAAGAAAGCCAATACAGATCCAGCTGGTATTCTTTTAATTGATGATTCCAGACCCAACTTAGTGGCCGCCGAAAGACATGGATGGCATAGCATGTGGTTTGATTATACTAATCCTAAACTATCTATTGATAATATAAAGAAACTATTAGATCTTTAAGAGTTCTTGATAATAATAATTTGAGAATTAATTAACTCTAAATCTTTAAGAGCATCCTGAAGTTGCTTTCTTGATTCTTCAATCAATTCTTCTGGAGCTTTATCTAAATAGGATCTATTTTGGAGTCTTTTGTTTAAATTATTAATAAAATTATCTAACAAGCCCTTTTTAATTTCTAAGTCAGATAAATATTTTTTAAAGACAGTATTATCGATATTGAGCGTGAAGCTTTCTTCGGCTATGGTTAATGTTTTATTAGAAGTTGAAGCTCCATCTTCCAATTTTTCGATTCTTACAAGTTTTTTAATAGTCTCAAAGTTTCTGTTTATTAGTCCCGAGCTACTATTTATAGCCAATTTTTTAATATCTAAGCTTTTCTTTATCAGTCTTAATTCTTTAACTATCGTTACTAATCTTTCAAAGTTTTGAGCTTTACTGGAATCAAATTCGATAATTTCTTTATAGGTCTTTAAGGCCAGTAGATCCTCTTGGTCAAGAGATTGCCAGATAGCCTCGGTGATAAAAGGAGCAATCGGATGGCAGGTTATTAGAAAGTTCTTAAGAATATACTTAAGCAAATTAGGGTTTTCTTGAACTTTACTAGCCTCAATGTACCAATCGGCTAGCTCATCTCTTAGGAAGTGATAAATTTTATGATAAGCATCGCTAAATCGATAATTGTTTAGGTCCTTAATAACCCCTTTTGAGGTAAGGTTCAATCTTGAAATAATCCAGTGATCAGCCTCTGATTTTAACTCAACCCTGTCGTCATCTGAAATTTCTTGGTCTTCGATGTAGCGGGCTACATTCCAGAGCTTATTACAAAAATTGCGGTTTGTTATAATCTTACTTTTTCCTAATCTAATATCCCTCCCGGCTGTTAATCCCTGAATTAGGGCCAATCTTAGTGAATCAGCTCCATACTCCTCGATAACTTCCAAGGGATCAATGTTCGATTCAGGATCCGATTTACTCATTTTTTTACCGTTTTCTGATCGGATTAATCCGTGCAAATAAACCTCCTTGAATGGGATTTGACCGGTGGTATAGGTTGTCGAGAGAATCATCCTGGCGACCCAAAAGAAAATAATATCCCATCCGGTTTCTAGCACATTAGTTGGGTGATATGTCTTAAAGTCTAAGCTTTGGTTTAACATATCTTTAAGACTAACCGAATAATCTTTAGCGAATTTTTGATCGATTAAGGTGCTAAAAGTCCAAAGACTAGAGCTAAACCAAGTATCTAATGTGTCTTGGTCTCTCTTCCATCCTGTTTGATCTTCTGGCGGTTTTAACCCAACGTATATTTCGTTTTTATCGACATTATCTTTATACCAGACTGGCAGTTGATGCCCCCACCATATTTGACGGCTAATACACCAGTCTCTAAGATTATTTATCCAGTTGAAATAAGTTTTCTCAAAATGTTTGGGAATTATTTTTATATCCCCTTCTCTAATAACAGATTGCAAAATTTGCTTAAATGACTTCTTTTGACCCTTCCACAAAACCACCTCTTTATTTACATCTATAAACCACTGAAGCCGAATTTGAGGTTCTATAGTCCCCTTTCCCCTAGAGTTGACCGCTAGTTTATGAAGGTAGTTATCCTCAACCTTAAGTAGTAAACCTTTACTGTGTAATTTTTGAACTATTTTTGGTCGAGCATCATTGATGGTCATTCCTTTGAATTCTCCAGCTATGTCTAGGAGCTTTCCATTAAGATCAATGATTTGTTCTTTGTCTAAATTATACTTTAAAGCTAAATCAAAATCGACTTGGCTATGCCATGGGGTAATAGTCATTGCACCTGTTCCGAACTTAGGATCAACCGATTCATCTTTTATTAGAGTGGCTTTAACTTTGCCGTTAATCCATTCAATATCAAAGGTTTCTAGGTGTTTATATTTTGAATATCGTTTGTCTTTCGGATTAACTACAATGTATTTATCGGCAAATTTAACCTCTGGTCGAGCGGTACTAATTTCAAAGGGTCCGAATTGAAAGGTATAAAGTTTGGCTTTCTCTTCTATGTATTCTACTTCGTCATCTGAAACGTTGGTTTGAAGATTTGGGTCCCAGTTAACAATTCGGTAACCTCTATAAATCAAACCATCGTTGTACATTTTAACAAAAACCTCTGATACGACTCGACTCAAGGTATCGTCAAGAGTGTATCGAGATCTTGACCAATCTAAGCTAGCCCCCATAGCTTTAATTTGTGAGTTTATGGTTTCTCGGCTTCCAGCCACAAACTGTTTGGTTCTATTAATAAACTGCTCTCTTCCAAGCTTATGTTTACTCGAACCTTCTTTGAGAAGGATCTTTTCAACTACATTCTCTGTAGCTATAGCAGCATGATCGGTTCCTGGAAGCCACAAGACGTCGTATCCTAAGCTCCGATGATGTCTAATCAAAATGTCCTCTAAGGTTAGACCAAGGGAATGTCCAACGTGAAGCACTCCAGTTTCGTTAGGGGGAGGCAAACTAATCGAGTAATGCTTTTTAGTTGATTTTGGATTGGCTTCAAAACATTTACTATCTAACCATTTCTGATAAATGTTTTTTTCATAATCTTTGGCGATATAGGTTTTTGGCAGGTTCATGTAAGGCCATAATAACAAAAGTACCATATCTTTAAAAAGGTTTTGTTATTATTTTACATTTTAAGATTAGGTTCAATTTGTAAAAGATCAGGATTAACTTGTCCCCTACCCTCTTTATGCATATAGCTCCCTAGGGTAGCTATCATTGCGCCATTGTCCGTACATAATTTTATATCTAAGAACTCTATCTCAAACCCCAAAACCTCTTGTAGCTGCTTACGTAATTCTTGATTAGCCGCCACCCCACCGGCTATAACAACGCTTTTAGGGTGATATTCTAAATAGGCTTTTTTTACTTTATCGACGACAGTTCTAACGGCTACATACTGGAAGCTGGCAGCTAAGTCTGCTTTCTGGCTCATTTTAAGCCTTTCTGATAGCTTTATGGACGGAAATGTGTAATCTTCTCCTATTAGAGCCTGAGCTTGCCTTAGAACGGCTGTTTTTAAGCCAGAGAAACTAAAGTTGAAGCCATTTACTTTTGCGATTGGCAAATTATACAGCTTATCGTTTCCATTCAAGGCTAGATCAGATATTGCTACCCCTCCTGGGTAGCCCAACCCTAACATCTTGGCAACCTTGTCAAAAGCTTCTCCTATGGCGTCATCAAGAGTTATTCCGAGAACCTGATAGTCAAAAAAACTGTTAAAAACGACAAGTTGCGTATGCCCCCCTGAAACTATGATAGCCAACATTGGAAAGGTTGGATTTTCTCTAGGCATTTGGTAGTTGTCTAAGTTCGTTTTGGTTAAGAAGTTAGCATAAATGTGTCCCATAACATGATTAACACCATAAAGGGGCTTATTAAATGTTTTAGCAAGTGTTTTTGCGGTCATTACGCCTATTAGTAAACTACCGCTTAGCCCTGCCCCGTACGTAACTGCAATAGCATCGATATCTTTCCAGCTAATTTTTGCTATTTCTAATGAGCTTTTAATAGTTGGTATGATTGCTTCAATATGACTTCTCGAAGCAATCTCTGGAACGACCCCTCCATATTTGGCGTGAAGATCCATGCTACTGGCTACACTGTTACTAAGAAGCCTATTACCGTCTTCAACAATCCCAACAGCTGTTTCATCGCAGCTTGTCTCAATCCCTAGTACTATCATTAAAGATAGTATAAAGATATAACTTATATTTTTCTATTTTGTTTTAGTTGAAAATCTTTTTTTGTAAGATATCATTAATCCTAATCCTAGTGATAGCGTCGAGAAGATCAGTACCGGCATATAGCTAGGTTCTTTTTCTCCATACCCAGTATTGGGAGCTTTAGTTGTCGTGCTAGTCGGTGTAGTTAATGAACTTGATGTAGACGAGGTTGTTGAAGTGTTAGAAGAGCCAGTAGAGACAACTATACCATTAATCTCAGCGATCTTGTTGCCCGCAAGCTCTGAAAACCAGACGCTATTACTTGGTCCATTTATTATGTAAAATGGTTGGGAGCTAGCGGTTGGAACCGGATATTCGGTAATAGTTCCACTGGTCGTAATTTGTCCAACCTTATTCCCGGCTGATTCGGTAAACCATAAATTGCCATTAGGCCCTGGTGTAATCCCAAGTGGTTGGGAGCCAGCGGTCGGAACTGGATATTCGGTAATAGTTCCACTAGTCGTAATTTGTCCAATCTTATCTCCATTCATTTCGGTAAACCATAAATTGCCATTAGACCCTAAGGTAATGCCGTAAGGATCAGAGTTAGCGGTCGGAAGTGGGTATTCGGTAATAGTTCCACTGGTTGTAATTTCTCCAATTCTATTTCCAGCCATTTCGGTAAACCATAAATTGCCATTTGGCCCTAAGGTAATATCGTTTGGTTGCGAGCTGGCATTTGGTAGACTAAATTGGGTAAAAGTACCCGTTGGGGTCACTTCTCCAATTTTATTTCCAGCCATTTCGGTAAACCAGACGTCTCCGTTGAGCCCGTAAGCTAGTCCAGCTGGTTCCGATGAGGCAGTAGGCAAAGTATATTCTGTAATAGTGACGGCCGCGAATACATTCGAGGCTGTTAGTAAGCTCGAGAATAAAACCGCTAAAGTTAATATACTAATTTTTCCACATAACATTTTAAATTTTATTTTCATTTATTTTTCCTTATTATTTTTTACATAGATTCTCTTATATTAATATATTAAGCCATAAGCTTTTAGTCAAGGATTTAATAACTCTTTAAGGGTATTGTTATAGTATAATCTTTAACATAGAATAATAATTTATTACCATGAATCTTCGAAGAATTGTTAAATTTTTTATACCAAAAAAACTTTTTAAGAAAATTGAACCATTCGGCCATTTGATTGAAGCTGTATTTTTTAATGCCATTAATCTTTTTCCATTTCGTGGTTTAAAAGTTATTGGAGTTACGGGCACTAACGGCAAAACAACAACTTCTTTAATGATACATAGAATGCTCCAAGACAGTGGATATAAATGCGGCTTAATGACCACTGTTAGCTATGGCATTGGAGAGAATATAAAACCTCAAATGCATCATATGACAACCGTTTCAGTTCCCCTATTAATATCTCGAGTCAAGGAAATGAAGAAACAGGGTATTGATTATTTGATCCTAGAGACCACTAGTCACGCCTTGGCTCAGAATCGAGTTTGGGGAGTTCCCTTCTCTATTGTTGTTTTAACTAATATTACTCACGAGCATATTGCCTATCACGGCAACTTTCAAAATTACAGAGAAGCCAAGCTTAAGCTGTTTAAGTTAGCTAATCGAAACAAAAAAGGTTTAAGAACTGGTCTTATTAATGCCGATGATGCAAGTTTTAAACTTTTTTCATCAAACATATCTAACCCTATCGCTTACGGTGTTAAGAACGGTCAATTAAGGGCTTCGGATATTAATCTATCTTCTAAGGGCTCAGATTTTAAAATTAAGTATAAAGATAATGAATTTAAAGTTCATTGTAATATTCCAGGTAGCTTTAACGTTTATAACTCTTTAGCTGCGTGCGGCGTTGGCTTAGCGCTCAATTTAAATAATCAACAAATTGCCAAAGGAATTAACAATTTAAAAAGCGTTGAAGGCCGAATGACAAGAATTAGTGAAGCTGTCGATTTTGACTTAATTGTCGATTACGCACATTCTCCAGACAGTTTTGAGAAGTTGTTTAACGATTTAAAACCTATTTTAGGAGGTCGTTTAATCGTTTTGTTTGGCTCTTTGGGGGGAGGTGATTTAGACAAGAGGTACTTACAGGGGAAGCTTGCAGGTCAGTTTGCCGACATTGTTATTTTATGCGAAGAAGATGATCGCAAAGAAGATGGTAATAAAATCATTGAGGATATCGCTCGGGGAGTTAAAGACGCTAACAAGTTATCACAAGATAGTTTGTATAAGATTCATGATCGAGCTAAGGCTATTCAGTTCGCTGTTAATGTTGCCAAAAAGGGCGATACTGTTCTTTTGTTAGGTAAGGGACATGAAAAAACTATTGAACATGCCGACGGAGAGCATCCCTGGAACGAGATCAAACAAGCTCGATTAGCCCTTAACAATAAAGAATAAGACTATTTGAGCGTTAAAGTGGTACATCTTATTGAGCCACCACCTTTTCTTAACTCCGGTAGATCTAATTCAGTTGTTTTTAATCCATGTTCTTTTAGGCTTTTAATGAATTTGGTAGTTCCGCTATTTAAAATGACATGCTCCCCGGTTGAAACTAGGTTTAAGGCGTAGTACTTGATTGCTTCTTTTTTTGAAACTTTTATTTTATCGACGTCTTTTAGTGATTTTAGGAGCTTTTTGCTCTTTCTTGTGAAAAGGGTTAAACTATAGGCAATTAAACAATTCTTGTTATTTATTTTTGGCTTCAATACAGCTAAAGCTAAATCTAAATCATAGGTACGACTATCGGGCCAGCCAGTTATTTTATTTATCTTCTTAGGGCCAATCCAAAACTTGCGTTTAGGTTTGGTTTGAAGAGAAATAATTTTCTTATCTGGGAATAATCTTTTTAATTCCTGGTGAGCATTTATAGAAGTTCTGTAGGGTGATTGACAAAAGATATAATCACCGCATACTAAAGTATCTCCTTGACCGCTGAATGACTTAATGTTTTGGGGCATATTAATGATCTTTAAATTAAATTGTTTAAGAACTTTATTAGCATAGAGTTCTTCGGGCCTTCTGGTATTAGGTAATCTTGAGAGCAGGGCCTTACCATCCAATATAAAGGCCCAATTAGCTACATATACTCCATCCTGGCAGTTAGTGGGTGAAGGGACTTTCATTACCTCTATGCCGACCTGACGTAAGGCTTTTACAATAGAGTCGTGTTCCTTGATCGCCTTAATTTGGTTTACCTTATCTTTAGAATTCATAAGCGCGTTTATAGCATTTTTATTTGTAAAATAACGGGCGTCTGACATTAATACTTTTTTGTTTATATAAATCATTAAAAGACATTATACCTCACAATTTATTGCAATCGTTTGTTAAATAATTAAACTTATTTTATAGTTAAATTATGATTAATCCGGGACTATTAAGTTCAGGAGACATATTAGCACCTCCAGATGAATTTAGGGGCTACCAGGAGGTTATTAATTTGTTTAATCTTTCAGTGTTGGATGGAATAAAGGTTGGACGAGATTTAATTAGCCCAGATAACAGTTCCAGAGTATTCGTATTAGATGGTCCAATGTCAGAGCTAGAAGCGGCCTTGCTTGATCATGAGCCTTTAATCGGGCCTTATTTAATGGATAGAATTTCTATTAATAGTTCCCAAAGAGTTTATAGAGTACCCTTGAATGCTCAAAAACTTGATATAATCTCAGGCATTAATGAAGATCTATTGTTCTCTAGAAACTCGATTATAACTAGCAAGATTGGAGAGTTTTTCAATTTTTTGAAAGATTATCCTAAAATCTACGGACTTGTTACTTCTAGTAGACTAGCGCTTTATCAAAAAGAAAGTGATCTTGCGTCGGAAGAGTGTGATCTTTTAATCATCCCTTCTTAAGGGATATAAAATTCTATTGACAGGATTTGCGAGGCTAATATATAGTTAATTGTGATAGTTGGCACTCTAACTAATTAAGTGCTAACAAAGATTAACTTTAAGATGGAGAATTAAATATGCCAGTAAAATTGGAACCATTGACAGACCACATAGTAGCTCAGAACGAAGAGCCTCAGAGTGTTACAAAAAGTGGGATTTATATTCCAACTGACGGTAATAGTGAAAAGCCTAAAATTTGTAAGGTTTTAGCTGTCGGTAAGGGCGTGAAAAATATAAAAGTTAACGACCGTATTGTTTACAAAAGTTATAGTTCCACAGAAGTTAAATTAGATAATTTAGAATATATTATTGTTAAAGAAGAAGACGTTCTAGCAATCGTTAAATAGGAGGATTTTAAATGGCAAAGAAGATATTTTATGATGAAGATGCAAGAAGAAGGCTCTTGGCTGGAGCTGAAATTTTATATAATGCCGTTAAGACAACTATGGGGCCAAAAGGTCGTAATGTTGTAATAAGCAAGAGTTATGGAAATCCCACCGTTACCCATGATGGTGTCACAGTGGCCAAGGGTGTAGAATTAAGCGATTCTGATGAAGAAACATTAGGCTATAAGGTGGGAGCAGAGCTTATTAAACAAGCTGCTTCAAAAATGAACGACGTGGCCGGGGATGGTACAACCACCGTTACGGTCTTAACTTACCACATTCTTAATGAGGCTAATAAATTAATAGCAGCCGGCCATAATCCTATGCTACTTAGAAAAGGCTTAGAGAGCGCGGCGAACGATATTATTATAAAAATGGGTACTTTAGCCGAAAAGATTGAAGGAAAAACTCAAAAAATTGCGGAAGTAGCAACAATCTCTGCTGGCGATAATGAAATCGGGCAACTAATTGCCGATGTAATTGAAAAAGTAGGTAAAGACGGAATTGTTACAGTCGAAGAAGGGCAGGGCCTAGATCTTGAAAGCGAAGTAGTTGAGGGCTTTACTTTTGATAGGGGTTTTATTAGTCCATATATGGTAACTGATACGGCGCGTATGGAAGCTGTTTATGAAAAACCAGCAATTGTAATTACCGATAAAAAGATATCTAGCATTCAAGAATTCCTACCTTTATTAGAAAAGCTGGCTCAAGCTGGCAAAAAAGATTTAGTTCTAATTGCTGATGATGTTGATGGTGAAGCGCTGGCTACTTTAGTCCTTAATAGATTAAAGGGAGTATTTAATACGATAGCTATTAAAGCTCCTAAGTTCGGAGATCAAAGAAGAGATATTCTAAATGATATTGCGATCTTGACGGGTTCGGAAGTTATATCTGAAGAGAAAGGCATGAATTTTGAGAACGTTGATTTAAATGTTGTTGGAAGTGCTCGAAAAATTATTGTAAATAAGGACGAGACTACTATCATTGAAGGATCGGGTAATTCTAGTGAAGTTAAAGTTCGAATTGATCAGATTAATTCCCAGATTAGCGTTTCGACCAGTGAATATGATAAAGAAAATCTTGAAAAGAGAAGAGCTGCGCTTTCAGGAAAAGTTGCCGTTATTAAAGTAGGTGGGGCTACGGAGACAGAAATTGAAGAAAAGAAGTATAGAGTAGATGATGCCGTAGCTGCCGTAAAAGCTGCTCTTGAAGAAGGAATCGTTCCAGGTGGGGGCGTTACTTTAATTAATTTAGCTAAGACCATTAATGTTAAAAGCAGTGATTCAGTATCTATAGGAGCACAAATTCTTAAGAACGCCCTAGAACAACCCTTTAGAATCTTATTAAGTAACGCTGGACTAAATGCCGATGAATGGTTACCTAAGATAAAAGAAGCTAAAGACGGGCAGGGGGTTGATGTTTTGAATCCAGATAAATTAGTTGATCTTAAATCGGTTGGGATTATAGATCCTGCTCGAGTTACTAAAGAGGCTCTTTTAAATGCTGTGTCAATCGCGGCTACAGCCTGTACTATGGGCGCTCTTGTAGTTGACGAACCAAAGGAAGAAAAATCTATGCCAACTCCAGATATGGGCGGAGGCATGGGAGGGATGATGTAGTAGACTTCTAGTCTACTATTTTATTTCTTCGTTATGGGTGAAATAGTTAATTTCGTTAACTATATCAAGTAGAGCTTGGGCTTTGTCTTTCTCGTCAGTGATTTGTTGGGCCGCTTTAAAAGCTTTGTTTATAAGGGTTTGATCATCGCTCGCTTGAATCATCATCATAGTAGTATTGAACTTTTCTTCTGGATCTAAATCTAGTCTATCAACTAATGGCTGAAGTTGTTGAAGTGCTTGTTTTTTAATGTTCAGCAAATCATCTCCATCGTCTCCTAAGGTGATAGGATCTGATTTCAAAGAAGGCTCTGAAACGCTATTTAGGGGTGTTCTAGAAATGTTGTTAGGAATCGCCACATTGTTAACGGAGTCGTCGCTTGAGTTTAAATTAAAGCTCTGATCTTGAGATGTTACGGGTGTTGTTGGCTGTAAAGTCGGGTAGTCTGTACTTAGGGTGGATGAATCCTGTAAGACCGGAGGTGTTCCTAGTCCGTTTATTGAATCGTTGCCATATTGTTGATTATCTTGCATTTATCCTCCCACCAAATAAATACTTACGCTTTTTATAAAATAATAACTCTTTTTAATATTTTAACAAAATTTTTATGTTTAGATCTTGATATAATATAACCATGTTAGATGATTTAAAGTTTATTAACGAGAAAGATCCAGCTTCGACTTTAGAGATTGCCTTAAATGAATGGGCTCAACTTAAATATAACTTTAACTATAAAACTTCTATTAACTCTCAAAAGATTAAAAATATTGTTTTCTCTGGGATGGGGGGATCAGCCTTAGCGGCCCTTATAAGTAAAAGTTTTCCGGGATATAATCTGCCGTTTGAAGTGGTCAGGGATTACCAAATTCCAAGCTATGTTGATGATAGCTCCTTATTTATTGCTTCAAGCTATTCTGGTAATACCGAGGAAACCCTATCTGCTTTAGAACTTGCAATTCAAAAAAAGGCTCAGATCATAGTTTTATGCAGTGGAGGTCAATTACAAGAGATTGCTAATCAAAAAAAATTGGATTTAATCCTTATACCTCCAGGCCTACAGCCTAGATATACGGTTTTTTATGGTTTACGGGCCATTTTAGAGGTTTTAGTCGAATTAAAGCTCACAACACCCGATAAACTAGAAGAGCTAATAAAAGCCTCTGAATTTATCAAGCAAGCCGTAAAAGATTGGTCTAGTGAAATTAGAACTTCTTTAAATTTAGCTAAACAGATAGCTCAAGAAGCTTCGGGTAAATCGGTTGTGATTTATGGTGGGTCTTTAATGTCCCAAGTAGCTTATAAGTGGAAGATTAGTTTTAATGAAAACGCCAAACAGGTTGCTTGGTGGAACCAGTTTTCGGAATTTAATCACAATGAATTTATTGGTTGGACAAAACAACCAGTTATTAAGCCATACTGCATTATAGAAATAATTAGCAACTACGAATATCCTAGAATATTAAAACGTTTTGAATTAAGTAATAAGTTACTTTCGGGGAACATGCCTTATCCTATTATTGTTAAACCAAAAGGCTCCTCTCTTATAGAGGAAATTCTTTACGCCATTAACTTAGGGGACTTTGTGTCACTGTATAGCGCTATTTTAAATGGGGTTAACCCCGAGCCTGTTGAGTTGATTGAAAAGTTTAAGAAAGAATTATTAAGATAAATAATTAATGCTTAAATTAAATTCTAATAATTTTATTAAATATATAGTTCTGCTGATTCTAAACTCTTTAGTAGCTTCTTTGTTATTGATACTAGTTTCTGTTTATAGTCACAATTTTTCTTTTTTATATTTTATTTGGAATTTATTTTTATCGTGGGTTCCTCTAATAGTTTCTGTTATATTAATTTATTTGTTAAGAAAAAAGCTTTGGTCTTCCTGGTCAGCTTTAATCCTAAGTTTTATTTGGTTAATCTTCATACCTAATAGTTTTTATATGATAAGTGACTTCATTCATTTAATTGAAGTACCAATTAACTATATTTTATATTTTACGGTGGCTTTTACGGCTATTATCTATAGCGCTTCGATTAACGGATACTTTAGTCTCTATCTAATTCATCGAGAGATTAATAAACGATTTAGTTTTAAAGCCTCTTGGTTTTTAGTGGCTCTAATTTGTTTAATTTCTGGCTATGCTATATATATTGGGCGAGTACTGCGCTGGAATAGTTGGAATATTCTTACTAACCCTGGTGGTATTTTATTTGATGTTAGTGATAACTTCTTACATTTTAATTCTTTGAAAAATTCTGTTTTTACAAGCTTTTTGTTTTTTGTGTTAATATTCTCAATCTATTTACTGCTATATATCGGCTTAAAACTTTATAAGAAACTAAAATTATCTGATAATTAATCAAATCTTATATAATAGTTGAAATGGATAGTATAAAGGAAGATTTAAGAGAGGTCGTTTCTAGGCTGTTTGGTATAGACTGTAATCCTACTTTAACTAGGCCTGATTATGATTTCGGAGACTATTCGACAAATCTAGCTTTTGAACTAGTTAAAGAAGTCAAGAAGTCCCCAAAAGATATAGCAGAACTATTAAAGTCTGAACTTACTCAAAAAAATGCTTATTCAGGCGCTGAGGTTGTTGAGCCAGGGTTTTTGAATGTCAGATTAAAAGACATAGAAGTTTTAAAACTTCTAGATCAAAATATTGAGACTGTTTTTAATAATAAGATTATTGTTAGCGAATACTCTAATCCCAATCCTTTTAAACAGCTTCATGTTGGCCATCTTTTTACTAGTGTAGTAGGGGATGCAATATCTAATTTACTTAACGAAGTTGGAACAAGGGTGTTTAGAGTTAATTTCGGGGGAGATATCGGTCTTCATGTAGCCATAAACCTGTTCTCTATCTTGGAGGATGTTAACGAGAACCCGGAAAACCTAAATAAAATAAAAGCCAAAGACAGGTCAAGCTGGTTGTCCGAGCATTATGTAAAAGGTTACAAAGCTTATAAATCGAGTGAAGAATCAAAGGCTAGAATCAATAAGCTCAATAAGGATATTTATGAAATAGCTGTTAAAGGCATTAAAGATTCTAATCTGGCCAAGATCTATTGGACCACAAGGGAATGGAGTTATGATTATTTCAAAGATTTTTATTCTAATCTTAAGATAGCTTTTGATAAATATTACCCAGAGAGCTCTGTAGCTGAGCAGGGACTTAGGATAGTTAATGAAAACCTTGGTAAAGTTTTTACTAAAAGTGATCAAGCGATAATCTTTGATGGCTCAAAAGATAACGTAAACACCTACGTATTCGTTAATAGCGAAGGAGTCCCAACTTATTCCGCTAAAGATCTCGGATTAATCTTCCAGAAATATCAAGACTTTAATTTTGATTACTCGGTCGTTATTACGGGTAACGAACAATCAGACTATATGAAGACGGTATTGATGAGTGTATCCAAGATAGAGCCTAAGCTTAGTAGCCACACCATTCATCTAACTCACGGATTAGTTAAGGGCGTAGGGGGCACTAAATTTAGTAGTAGATTAGGTAATGCCCCCTTAGCAACTGATTTAATATCCGAAACCAAAGAGGCTTTTAAAAAATTTGGTGATCTAGGAGATGATTTAAGTTTGGTTCGAGCTGCTATTAAATATAGTTTTTTGAAACAAAAATATACTGGAGATATAATTTACGACTCCGAAGAGGCTGTTTCACTTGAGGGTAAAAGTGGCCCATATTTGCTTTATGCTTTTGTAAGAGCCTTAAAAATTCTTAATAGTTCGAAATTTAAAAATGATCCCAGAATTACCGATTCGAATAATCTTAATTTTGACCAGAATGAAAGAAAACTAATTTTTAAAATTAGTGAGTATAAAGAGATATTGAAGCTTGCCATAAATGAGCTTAAACCTCATATCTTAGCAATTTATTTATATGAACTAGCTCAGAGTTTTAATGTTTTTTATGAGAAAGTAAGAGTTTTAGAAGATCCTCGAGAAGTAAATAGGGTTGCTATAATCAAAGAATATCTAGCCGTTTTAAAAAAAGGCTTAAAAATATTAGGAATTGATACTATTGATAAAATGTGAAATACTTTTGACATGCCCAAAAAGGAACAGGGAAGTTCATCAAAGGTAGCGACAACTAGCCATTCTATTAGAATGCAATCCCCGTCATCTAAAAGACGTGCTCCTAAACGACCAAAGGTCAGCGTAGCGCCTGAAGTAATTGTTACGGGATTTATTGATTTTATTAAAGAACACGGGGTTGTTAGCTTAGCCGTTGGTTTTGTTATAGCTACTCAAGTCCAGGCTCTTGTAAAGCTTTTGGTTAGTAGCTTTATTACTCCTACTTTTAAATTTTTCTTTAAAAATGCCCTAGAAAACGAGTCCTTAGTTTGGCACGTTAATGGTCGAGAAATAATATATAGCTGGGGCCAATTTATTAATGGCTTTATAAACCTTATATTCGTTTTAGTAGCAATTTACCTAATAGTTAAAGTTTTTAAATTGGACCGTTTAAATAAAAGTTAAAGTCTAGTTAATCTCTTAAGTACTTATTTCCCCATTCAGACATTCTTTGTAAAATAGGCAATAGATCCGAGCCTTTACTTGTTAGTTCGTAACAATAAGTTAAGGAATCATTATTAATTCTTATTTTTCTAATGATATTTTCTTCTTCAAGTAAACTTAGCCTCTTGGTAAGGGTTCTTGGATTAATTCTAGTAACAGATCTTTCTAGTTCACAAAATCTTTTAGGGCTTAAATAAAGGTCTCTAATAATTAAAGCCGTCCACTTATTACCCAAAATTTCCATTGCTTTTGCTATGCAACCATTTTTAGATTCAATTATTTTAGTCATATTCGCTTTACTTTGTATAGTACCTATATTATAATCCTATATAGCATTAATATAAACTAGAAAGGTATAAAAATGAAATTAGGTATTGTTATTGGTTCAGTTAGAAAAGAAAGAGTTTCAGATCGAGTCGCTAAATGGGTTGCCAAGGAAGCTCAGAACTTGCCCGATACTGAAGTTGTTATGATCGACCTCTTGGATTATCCAATGCCGTTTTTTGATGAAGCCGTATCGCCTCAATATAATCCAAAAAGAGAGACAGATCCTACCGCTAAAAAATTTATTGACGTAATCGGATCTTTAGACGCTCTAGTGATAGTTACCCCTGAATATAATAGATCTTATTCTTCGGTTCTAAAAAACGCTTTAGATTATTTAGATTTTCAGTTACAAAAGAAACCGGTACAGCTTGTTGCGCATGGATCAACCGGAGGAGCTCAAGCCATTAGTCACTTAAGAGCTGTTTTACCTGGATTAGCCGCAGTAACGAACCCTACGGCTGTAATGATAACAGATCGAGTAGGTAACATTATTGACGAAGAAGGCGAGCTAGGGGAAGAGATAAAAGCCAATCCATACGGCCCTCAAAGTACACTTAAAGCGGCTTTAGCTGACTTAAAGTGGTATAGTGACGCTTTAGCATCTGCTAGAAAATAATTTCCGAGTCTTTTAAATAAGATATATTTTGGTTTATACTTAGGGATTAAATGGCTAAGAATTATATTAAACCGAAAGGACTTTTGTGGGTTGATCTTGAGATGACCGGCTTAGATCCTAATAAAGATCTTATTTTAGAGATAGCGGCCGAGATCACCGATTTTGATTTTAAGACTCTTGCAACATACGAAGCTATTGTTAAACAACCACAAGATAAGGTTATAGCTTTAATGTCGGCAAACTCTTGGTGGCAAAACTTTCCAGAAAATAGAGACCTTTTTATTGAGAAGCTTAAATTTGGGAAGGACCTTAAAGAAGTCGAAGAGGAGTTAATTGCTCTTGTTGGAGAGTACTTTTCGAGCGAACCGGTTTATTTGGCGGGTAATAGTATTCATAGTGATCGTAAATTTATTGCTAAATACTGGCCGAAATTAGATTTGAGGTTACATTACCGAATGCTCGATGTTAGTTCGTTTAAGATCTTAATGCAAGGTAAGTATGGCTATAACTTTGAAAAAAAAGAAGTTCATAGAGCGTTTGATGATATCCAAGCGTCAATAGCTGAAGTCCAGGCCTATTTAGATTTTTTTAAAAATGAAATTTAATCAGAAATATTTAGTAACGCATTTAAAAAAATTTAAGAACGTTAGTTTATCATTTCCTTTTGGAAAAGAAGTTTATGTTTTTAGTTTTAACAATAAAATGTTTGCTCTTATCGAAAAAGATAAAACACCAATTAGATTAAGTTTAAAATGTGACCCAAAACTCTCCACCATTTTAAGAGAACGTTATGAGGAGGTTATGCCCGGAATCAATTTGAATCAAAGATATTGGAATACGATTTTAATTACTGGGCAATTAAGTGAAAAGGAAATCGAAGACCTTATTCGTCATAGTTACGAATTAATTAAAGTAGAAACTTAAGCGTTTAGGCCTTTGTTTAATAAGTAAATATTTTTATATTCTGACTTCAGTAAAGCCTTTCCTTTTGAACCATGTTCAGAATTATATGTTAATTTAAGATCTCTATCATAAGTAGAGAATAAATTAGCTAAAACCTGGTCTAAGGTTTGATTATAGTTATTAGAATTAATCGAACTATTTATTTGATTATCTAAAGATGGATTGATTCCCAGACTTATAGTTGCAAGCGGAAAGACAACGCCATTATTTTTTAAGTAAGACAAAGTGTTCTGTTGATCAGAAGATATTACCAGGTTGGTTGATGCCACTAAGTTTTTATTTGTAGAACTAAGTAGCCCAATTTCTTGATTAGTAGTAGTGTCAGTAGAAATAACGTGTAAGATCTCTTGTTGGTCTCTTAAAACAGCCAAAAAGTCAGTGCTACTAAATATTGGTGTCGAAATTAAGTTTTCAAATATTACAAAGACTATTATTAAAATCAACAGTCCAGCACAAATAGTCAAAATTTTAGATTTTAAACTTGATAAGTTTAGAATTTTTTTAGGTCCTGAGGGGGGATTAAGTATAAAGTCGTAGTTTGGATTGGGAGAGATCTGAGATTGCTGAAATTGATCATTTTGATTATCGTTTTGCATTTCTATATTTAAACATAAGCTTAAGCTATCTTCCATATTTTTTGTTAATAACTTGTCATTATTTGTTAAATGTTAAATACTTGGATTATGGATCTTAAGCAAGAGGTTAAGGATAGACTATCTATTGAAGATGTAATAGGGTCTTATTTAGAGTTGAAAAGAGCTGGTCGAAACTGGAAGGCCAAGAGTCCTTTTACAAACGAAAAAACAGCTAGTTTTATTGTTAGTCCAGAAAAACAAATATGGCATGATTTTAGCTCAGGCAAGGGAGGGGATATTTTTAGCTTTGTGATGGAGGTTGAGGGTTTAGATTTTAAAGATACTCTGGAACTGCTGAGTCGCAAAGCTGGACTAGATCCCGAACAGTTTAAAGAGAAACCAGCTAAGAGCTTACCTTTAACGAAACTGAGACTATATCTAGCCAATGAGTATGCCGTTAAGTTCTATCAAGTTCAGCTTACAAAAAGTAACCTAGCTCTAAATTACATTATTAAAGAAAGATCTTTTAATAAGGAAACCATTTTAAAATGGAAATTTGGATATTCTCCAAATACCGGGACGGCTCTTTACAGGTTTTTGATAACTAAGGGTTTCTCGGACAAAGAACTTAGGCATAGTGGTTTGGTTACCTATAAGTCTGGGCAGTATATAGACATGTTTAGATCTAGGCTGATGATTCCACTCTTTGATCCTCAAGGAGGAATTGTGGGCTTTACGGCTCGGGCTTTAAGTGCGAATGATTTGGGCCCTAAGTATATTAATACCCCCAATACTATTATTTATGATAAAAGCCGTCATATTTACGGGCTTAATTTTGCTAAAACTGCTATTAGACAGAATAATTATGTAGTAATTTGCGAAGGTAACTTAGATGTAGTTTCTAGTCATCAAGCCGGAGTAAGCGAGGTGGTTGCAACTGCCGGAACGGCTATAACTGAAAATCATTTAAAGTCTTTAAGTTATTTGAGTGGAGATATTAGATTGGCTTTTGATTCTGATAAAGCTGGGCTGGACGCTACCCAGAGAGCTATTATTTTAGCTTCTCGAATGAGGCTTAACTTGAATATAGTTACCGTAGATAAGGCTAAAGATCCTGATGAGCTTATAAAAAAAGATCTTAGTCTTTGGACTAAGGCCATTAAAGACGCTCAATATGCGATTGATTGGTTTATCGATGCTTTAAAAGAGAAACTAGATCTTAGTAGTGCGCCAGGTAAAAGAATTTTTAGCGATAAAGTCTTAGATCTCATTAAAAACATTGATGATGAGGTTGAAAAAGATCACTATTTAAACAAAATATCTAAGTTATTAGACGTTAGCTACCAGTCTTTGGCGTCTAAAATGCAGGGACAAGATGAAAAAATTCCCAGAAAAATTCCCAGAAAAATTCCTAAGAATCTATTAGTGGACACTAAAAGTATAGAATTTTATAAGTTACAAGATAACTTTTTGTCTTTAATGCTTGAAAGGCAAACTCTAAGAGACTTGTTTAAGGGACTAATAAAAGAAATGTTTACTAAAGAAGAAGCTTCCCAGCTTTTTGAAATAATTAAGTCTCATATCGATCAAGATCTAGAGAATATTAATTTGAAAAAGTTTAAAAACATTGAAAATTATGTTAAAATAGAACAATTATTATACGAAGAACTTTATAGTAGTTTAGATCTGAACGAGCTACACTACGAAGCTTCCAGATTAAGATCTCGAATAGTCGAGTTATATGTAAAAATTCAAAAAGAAAATATAAGTAAAGAATTAAAAATGGCCGATCCTATTAAAATTAGAAAATTATTAGAAGAAGCCAAAAAATTAGATAAATTATTAAACCAAACTAAAGAGGAAAGTATTAATTATGCCAAGGAAGACTAAGAACGCTAAAGATAATTCTAAAGACATCGCTAAGCTTAGGGCTAGTTTAATAGAAAAAGCCAAAGCCGATCATACTATCAATCAAAGAGAAATTAGTGAAATATATCCTGATGCTCCAGAGAACGCCGAAGCCATAGATAGTTTATATACAGAGTTAGCTGACGCTAATGTCGAAATTATTACTGAACCCGATGAAACTGAGTTTAGTGATGAATGGATTGACGAAGATAGCGAAGAAGCCGCCGATGAAAACGCCGTAGCCTATGTTGACGACGATATCGCTGATGATTCAGTCCGGCTTTATTTAAGAGAGATAGGTAAGATTCCACTTCTTTCAGCCGACGAGGAGCTAACTTTAGCCAAGAAAGTTGTGAGCGGGGACAAAGATGCCAAAGCTAAAATGGCAGAAGCTAATATGCGCTTAGTCGTTTCAATTGCTAAGAGATATGTCGGAAGAGGTTTAGATCTTTTAGATCTAATCCAAGAGGGCAACACTGGCTTACTAAGAGCCGTTGAGAAGTTTGACCCAGATAAAGGCTTTAAGTTTTCTACTTATGCCACATGGTGGATTAGACAAGCCATTACAAGAGCTATTGCCGATCAAGCTAGAACTATTCGAATACCTGTTCATATGGTTGAAACTATCAATAAATTACTTCGAACTCAAAGACGATTAACCCAAGAATTGAATCGAGAGCCATCTAACGAAGAGATAGCTAAAGCTATGGAACTTGAAGTAGATAAAGTTGAACATATCATGAAAATTAAACAAGATATTAGTTCACTAGATGCTTCTATTAGAGACGATGAAGAGGATTCAGTTCTTTCGGATTTTATTGAAGATGAAGATACTATTTCTCCTGAAGAATCTGCCACCGGGCAGTTATTAAAAGAACAAGTTAAAGATATGCTTGGGGCCTTAACCGAAAGGGAACAAAAGATTTTAAAATTAAGATTTGGTCTTGAAGATGGTAAAAGTCATACTCTTGAAGAAGTGGGTCAAGAGTTCTCTGTTACCAGGGAGAGAATTAGACAGATTGAAGCTAAGGCCTTAGCGAAGTTAAGAAAGCATAAAGACGCCAAAAAACTTCACGATTATATAAAATAGAACTTAAATTTTAATCTTTAATTTATCCAATAGTTTTTGAAGATCTTTAATAAGACTTTCTTTGGTCATGTCATTAGCTAGGTAATAGTCGGCATCAGCAATTGGTCCACCCTTATTAATACCTTCAATTTCATTATAATCTCTTAAATTCGCATCAGTTTCGTTATATGGCCGTATTGGTCGTTTGGCTAATCTTTGGTGTCTTATTCTTCTTGGCGTAACGATAGCGATTACGATTGCATTTTCACCCAGAACTTCTTTAAACATCTTATACTCACTCCAACTATAGAGACCGTCAATTACAACTAAGTTTTTATTTTGTTCAAAAAACTCTTCGATTTGCTTTAATATTCTAATTGCTAAAGCACCATTACCTTCTTTTTGTCGAAGTTCTTCTCTAACCATTTTCTCGTTATATTCGTTCCACTTCATTCCTCGGTCTAGGACTTCCTGAAGAATTATCCCTCCGAAATAAGCCGATGGGAGACCTTTGGATTTAAGATATTCTACACAGACAGTTTTTCCGGCACCGGCCATACCAACAAATACTAAGGCTTTTTTATCTTCTTTCACTTAAAATATTATACATACTTATGGAAGTTTTCAAAGTGTATACTGTAAGCTAGAGAGATGAGTTCAAAGAGATTAGTTATTATTGACGGCAAAAGCGTTTTCTATAGAGGCTATTACGCTATGTCCGGACTAAGAACTTCGGATAATATTCCAACGGGTGGGGTATACGGTTTTGCCACAATGGCCATAGAGGTTATACGACGACTTAATCCGGAGTATATAGCAGTTGCTTGGGATAAACCTAAGACTAATATTAGAAAAAGACTTAAACTTTATCCTGAATATAAGGCCGGAAGAAAACCCGCTCCACCAGATTTTTATGAGCAGATTCCGATACTGCATGAATTACTGGAAGCGTTAGGGTGGCCCCTTTACGAAATGGACGATTTCGAGGCTGATGATATTATGGGGACGCTGGCCATTCAAGCTTCTAGAAAAGGAATTGAAACTATTCTTATAACTTCTGATCTTGATTTACTACAATTAGTTTCTGACAACATCAAGGTCTATGTCCTTAAAACGGGACTTAGTAACATTGAACTTTATTCTCCAAAGACTTTTGAAGCTAAACACCACTTAAAGGTTCAGCAATTTTTAGACCTAAAGGCTCTTAAGGGTGATAGTTCAGACAATATACCTGGAGTTTCTGGTATTGGAGAAAAAACAGCCACGGATCTTTTAACAGAATTTAACGATCTAGATAATATCTATGACAATCTAGCTTTAATTAATCCTAAAGTTAGCGAAAAGCTTATTAGGGATAAAAAAATGGCCTATTTAAGTAAGGAACTAGCACGTATTTGGACAAATGCTCCTATCAAATTAGATCTTAAAGCTATGGATGGTAGTAAGTTGAAGGTTGACGACTTAATTAAACTACTTAATAAGCTTCAATTTCGAAGTCTTGTAACTAAGATTTATGACATAATGCCGAACGTTCATAAAGACGATTTTAGGAATAAAAATCCTTTAATTGTAAGTGGGGAACTAGTCTTAATAGATTCTTTAGAAAAACTAAATAAAATTACTGAAAATAAGACAGACAAGGCTATTATTTATTTCAGGTCTCTTAAAAAACACGGGAAAAGTCCAAAATATCTAATACTTAATTTCTTGACGAATAACATTTATTTCGTAGATATTGAAAAAATAAACCGTGATAAATTAATAGAATATTTAAAGAACATAAAACAAATTATTGGCTATGACTTGAAAAATAATCTAGAAGTTCTACTGGAGTTAGGTTTAAATAAATTACCTAAGGTTATTCACGATATTCAAATAGCAGATTATTTAATATCTCCCGCCCTAAAAGAAAGGCCACTTTCTGAAATGGCTAATTCTTACTTACAAAATCATTTTGCAGTTGATGATTTAGATGATCGAGAATTTAAAGAACGAGCTGTTCAGATAGTGTATATTGTTACTAAAATTTATGAGTATCAAACAAAAGAATTAAGTAAACTTCCAAAAATTAAAAAACTTTTTACAGATATAGAACTCCCTATCATAGAGGTGTTGTCTAGAATGGAAAAGGTTGGAATAAAAGTTGATCTAATGAAACTTACTGAAATAAGTCGAGAGATTGATGATTTAATCATGGACTTAGAGCAGCAAATATACGGGTTTGCTAATAAGCAATTTAATATTTCAAGTCCTTCTCAACTAGCCGAAATACTTTTTTCAAAAGATAATCTAAATATTTCAGCGAGGGGAATTAAAAAGACTAAGTCTGGTTATTCTACGGCCATTGGAGAACTTCTAAAGATCCATTTGGTTCATCCAATAATAGAATTAATAATAAAATATAGGGAAGTTACCAAGCTTAAGAATACCTATGTTGACACTTTACCTAACAGCATTGAAGAAGATGGGAGAATTCATACTACCTTTAGTTTAACTTCAGCCCAAACCGGGAGATTAAGTTCAATAAACCCGAATCTACAAAATATTCCTATTCGAAGCGAGCTTGGCAAAAGTATTAGGAAAGCCTTTGTAGCCGATAAGGGGAAGGTTTTAATTAGTTTAGACTATTCGCAATTCGAATTACGATTAGCTGCTGTATTAGCCAACGATAAAGAGTTAATTGAAGAATTTAATCGCGATGTAGATATTCACGCTATCACCGCCGCTCAAGTTTACAAGAGAGAATTAGAAGACGTTACAGAACCGATGAGAAGAGCTGCAAAGATTATTAACTTCGGTATTCTTTATGGTATGAGTCCTCATGGTTTAAGTATTGCTTCGTCAATGACGTATGAGCAAGCTTCAGATTTTATTAAAAAATATAAAGAAATCAGAAAACCACTTTTCGATTATATGGAAAATGTTTTAAAGAATGTTCGAGTTCAAGGTTACTCCGAAACATTAATGGGGAGACGCAGGTATTTCCCGGAGATTAATTCATCCAATTATATTATTAGACAGGCCTCTGAAAGAGCCGCTATAAATATGCCCATTCAAGGCACGGAAGCTGAATTAATGAAACTAGCTATGATTAAGTCTTTGAAAACTATTGATAATTTGCATAACGATTGTCATATTTTACTTCAAGTTCATGACTCAATCTTAGTCGAATCTCCGGTAGAAATATCTGACAATGTGGCCGAGCTTTTAAAAGACTGTATGGAAAATGTCTATAATTTAGACGTAAAGTTAAAAGTAGACGTTAAGATTGCCAGTAATTGGGGAGATTTATAAATTCTTTTTTATATTTTGAATAATGTGATGTTTCTTTACGACTCTTCCACCCTTAGCTCGCATTAATTGAAAAGCGAGAATTATTACCCAAATACTTAAAACCGTATCAATTAAACTTATCCCTTTATCTAAGATGTTAGTATCGCCGGGAAAATTAATATATCCCGCTACAACCGCATTGGCCGCCTCACACCCCATTAGTATAAAGGCTAGTTTAGTATTTCTCTTGTCTTGAGCGAAGAAGCCGAGAGCTGCCATGAAGCCAAACCAGATTACGGTTAAAATAAAGAAGATTAAAGATACTACCATATTACTTATACAGTTCGTATGATCGGAGCTACAAGTGGATATTATAGAAACTAATGCGTGCGGGACTCCTAGAATAGAA
The DNA here is from genome assembly GCA_027371845.1 of Candidatus Saccharimonadota bacterium. GTDB lineage: Bacteria > Patescibacteriota > Saccharimonadia > Saccharimonadales > UBA4665 > JAJZMH01. The sequence goes on along the minus strand of DAHXLD010000019.1, from coordinate 9,058 downwards.
ATTATTATAAATTGAATGAGGCTAGCGAATCCGGTTTGATATCTAATTTTCATAATGTTTACTATAACTAATATAATCAATCATTAAAAAGAATTAAAGTTTAAAGTAGCTTCGTTCCATAAAGACCTTAACTAAACATAATAGCTTTAACATCCACCATCTGAAACTAAATCTGATCTTGTGTATAGTACGTATTGTTCAAGACCGTTTTTTGTAACTATAAGGCCATGATTATTCTGATATTGTTGGATTGTCATGTTTGATAGGTTTTTTGCAATAGGCACCATTCCTTGGTTGTTGGCTTTATAGTATTGATAGAATGAATTAAGTATCGGGTTATTAATTGGAAGTTGATACACGGCTAATCCTTGAGGGGTAGATCCAGTTTGAGTTAATGAGCTAGAATTAAAGTTATTATTGTTTACGGTCAAATATTTTGACGAAACATTGCAAAATGATTCAGCCGACATATATATACTGTTATTAGTTTGACTATTATTCCAGGTAATATTTAATGCTACCGGATTACTGTTAGGATTATTGCTATTGTAATTTAAGCTATTAGCAAGAGTGTAATCTTTAACCGCAACTCCTCCTACGGCCACCACTAAATTTGATTGATTAATGCTTGACGAATTATTGAAGGGCACACCAAGAGAATAATAGGATAAGGGACCAGATTGGGTTAATAGTTTTAAGTTTTGATTAGTAATATTATTAAAACTATAATATTTATTCATATTTATTGAATAAATTGGAGCGGCTTCATTAGAACTAGAGATAAAGTTAGTATTTTCAAAGGTTAAGGTTTTGGGAAAGTCTAGAGGCTTAATATTCAAACTTTTACTTATAACTACGTTATTATTTAGTACCGATCCAATGAGGCTCGAGTTAGAATAAAGACTTTGAGAAAGTGAAGTTCCTTCGTTATTGACTAAATTCCAAGCAATTTGATATTTATTAGTAGAGTTTTCAATAGCTATCAAAACTATATTGTAATTGTCTGGAGAAAGGGATATGCCAATAATAGGTTGATTATTAGGACTTAATCCCATCTGGTAATAATTAATCTTTGGAATACAGATACTGTCCAAACTCTCACATTGTTGTTTTGTTACAAGAACGCTAGTACCATTTTCATAGTTTAAATTAGTGTTAATGATATAATCCGCAGACCCTGAAGTTTTGAAGAAATTAAGGTTTTTTAATGGTTTAGCTTGATTATAAAAAGTGTAGTCTCCTGAACTTATGTTTGTAGAAACAGTTTTATTAGAGCTAGCTTTTTTATGATAAACGAATAAAAATCCAATAACGCCAGCAATTAACAATACTACCAAAATAATCAGCAATACTATTAGTGATTTGTGTGATTTTTTAGGGTTTAATTTCCCAGATGATACTATATTATTTTGATAATTATTATCTATAGTTTGGGTTGTCTGAACTTGGTCAGTATTAACTTGTGCTGGGTTAATGTTGTTATTAACAACTTGTTTATTGGCGTTAAAATTATTTTGAGATGTAACTTGATTGTTATTTGTCGGAATGTTAGGTTGATTATTGTCTTCCATTTACCTATCCCTCTTGATTTATTTAATAATTTTTTAGATATCCTAAATAAACTTTAGCATAATATTCAAAACTTATACTGCCACCTAAGGCATTTAAAAGGTTGAAATAAGTGATATTTATTGAGAGTATTGAAAAATATAAAAAATATGTTAATATAGGTAATGTTTGGAGTAATTAATCATGAATAAGTATATAATTGGTTTTTTTATTGTTCTAGGGCTATTAGTTTTATTAATAGTTCTTCTTTTGGGCGGTTCAAAACATGGCTCCACCCCTAAATCTATTTATTTACCAAATTATGCCAACAAAATTAATAGTTCAGTTAGCATGACCATGAATGGACCGATTGTTTCAAATCAGACACACAATTCACTTACTATCACAGCTTCCTCTAGTGATGTAACCTATAATCTTTATCTGGGCTATGATGGTAATGTAGTTAAATCTAAGGTTTATAACAACACCGAAAACTCATATAGGGCTTTGCTTTACGCTCTTTTTTATGCTGGCTTTGATCAAGGAAACAACGATCCCAAGTTAAGTAATAGTACTGGATATTGCGCCCAGGGAGACGTCTATATCTTCACCTTAACTAATAATAATCAAACAATTTCTAAATACTGGGCTTCTAATTGTTCCTCTACACCTAGCACATATAACGGACAACTAGGTTCAACTATTAGTTTATTTAAACAACAAGTTCCAGATTATTATTCTTTGACTTCTAATGCTAATTTTTAACGAATTAATAAGCGTGTTTTTTTAGTTATCTTAAGCTCTTTTAATATATTCACTAAATTCATTCTTAAAACATTTGCAAATGCGGCACTCTTAACTTCAATTAAAATCTTATTTGAAGAGTAGGAAAGGTTAAGGGGTTGAGAGTATTTCTGCTCCAAGTAATTTTTTAAGGCGAATAACTCATCCGAGTCTTTGGGGCGATAATCATTTAAAAGTTGATTAATAGAATCCATAGCTATTTTTATTATGACATATATTAAAATATAGAAATGCCAGAGTTACCTGAAGTCGAGACGATTAATAGAGGGATGAAGAAGTATCTTATAGGCAAAGTTATCTCGAAAGTTGAGGTAGACTGGTTTAAGAGTTTGGCTTACGACCAAAAATTTATTAATAAGCATCTTATAAATGCTAGGATAGATTCGATTGATAGACGTGGCAAGGTTTTAATAATAAGCTTGAGTAATAATTTTAATTTGCTTTTTCATCTCAAGATGACTGGTCAGCTAGTCTATAAATCAGATAAGGAAAGATTTGGAGCGGGGCACCCATCTGATTCTCTAATTAATAAATTACCAGATAAGTCGACCAGAATAATTTTTTATTTCAATGATAATAGTAAATTATTTTTTAATGATCAAAGAAAATTCGGTTGGGCCAAAATCCTTGATCAAGAAAGTCTTAAAGAATTCGAGTACCTTAATAAATTAGGTCCTGAGCCTTTAGATAAAGATTTTTCATTAAAAATATTTAAAGCCCGATTAGATTTAAGAAAGAATTCAAAAATAAAATCCGTTTTATTAGATCAATCGATAATTGCTGGCTTAGGTAATATCTATACGGACGAAAGTCTTTGGATGGCTAAAATTCATCCTCTTGAAGTCATTAATAAATTAAGTCAGAGCCGAATCCAAAAGCTTTATGAATCTATGCTTGAGGTTTTAAATCTTTCTATTTCTAGGGGTGGATCGTCAGATCGAAATTATATCGATATTGTCGGTAAAAAAGGTACTTATATAGATTTTGCCAATGTTTATAAAAAAGCCGGGATGCCGTGTAAAAGATGCTCTACAAATATAATTAGAATAAAAGTCGCATCTCGTGGGACTCATATATGCCCTAAGTGCCAAAAACTGTTAAAATAAACTTAGCATGATCATTACTTTATCGGGAGAAAACGATTATTTAATAAAAGATAAACTAGATCATTACAAGATTAGGTATCAAGACCATGAAGATATCGATATCTTGAGTGTTGATTTAAAAGAATTAAAATTTAATCTTCAAAATATGTCACTTTTTAGTGAAAGTAGATGCATTATTTTATATCAACCCTCAAGAAATAAAGATTTTAAAAACGATATCGAAGAAATAACAAATAACTTACCAGATAAAACTATTTTAATAATTATCGAGCACCAATTTGATAAAAGATCTAGTTATTACAAATATTTGCATAAATATAGTGAATTCTATGAGTTTAATGCTTTAGAGTCCGGTAAAATCCAGGAATGGATTAAAGACTATGTTAAACAGCAAAAGGGAACTATTTCATTATACGATATTCGTTTATTAATTAGTTTAATAGGAAATAATCAATTTCTCATTAAAAATGAATTGGATAAATTGTTAACCTATAATTCAGATATTAACAGAGAAAGTATTGAGCTTCTAGTTGAGCCGGTACCTTCGAGCACAATATTTGAATTAATAGATGCTTCGCTTTATTCAGACCTAAAGAAAGCTTTTAAGATATATAGTCTTCAAAGATCTCAAAAGGTTGAGCCACAGACTATTCTGGGAATGTTTATTTGGCAGTTACACATTTTAGCTTTAATCAAGACCTATAAAGGGAATAGTCATGATTTCTATAAAGAATTATCTCTTAATCCCTATGTGATAGAAAAGTCTATCAAATTAAGTAAGAATATAGACCTTAATAAACTTAAGGGCTTAATAACTTATCTAAAAAAAGCTGATTTAGAATCTAAAACCAAATACATCTCTTTAGATGAATATTTGAAAAATTTCTTAATAAAACTTTCTTATAACTAATTATTTTTTAGTTGTTTTTCTGGCTGGTGCTTTTTTAGTTGTTTTAGTTACTTTTTTGGGAGCTGATTTCTTAGAAGTTATCTTTACATTCTCAGCTTTAGCCTTTTTAGCTAGGCGGCTTTTAATTCTAGAAGCTTTTTTCTTATGAATCACTCCTTTTTTAGACGCTTTATCAATAGAGCTTTGAGCTGATTTCAAATTTTTATCATTAGTTTTAGATCCAAAAAGCTTAATAGCTTTTTTGAAGCTCCTTTTAGTCTTAGAATTTCTAACCGCTGCTTTATTGGCAACTTTAACTCGTTTTTTAGCTGATTTTATGATTGGCATATATTTTACCTTAAGGTTTGTTAATAATTAACTTAATATACAAGAGATTAACAGATTTTGTAAATAGTTATTGAATATTTTAAGCGTTTATGGTAATTTAAAGGGGAGTAGTAAAAACAAAAAATGGATGATTCAAAAAATAAATTATTAGAAAAAATTAAAGCATCAAACGCGATTTTGATAACTGTTAGTAATAATCCTACTGTAGATCAATTGTCGGCCTGTATTGCATTTGCGCTTTTGTTTAATAAGCTTAATAAAACTGGATCAGCTTTATACAGTGGTCAAACCCCCTCAACAATTGAGTTTTTAAAACCCGAACAGACGCTTGAAAAAAACACTGATTCCTTACAAGATTTTATTATTTCGTTAGATAAGAATAAGGCTGATAAGTTACGCACCAAGGTTGACGAGCAATCGGTTAAAATTTTCATTACTCCCTACAAAACATCTTTAACTGAAAATGATTTAGAATTTAGCCAAGGCGATTTTAATGTAGATTTAATAATTGCACTCGGAGTTTATAAAAAAGAGGAACTGGATGCGGCAATTACAAATCATGGAGGTATTCTTCACGATGCTACCATAGCAACCGTTACCATAAATGACCCAAGTGAACTAGGCTCAATAAACGTCAATGATTCAAGAGTTAGTAGTTTTTGTGAATTAACGGCTATATTATCTAAATCTTTAGGAAATAATTTAATTGATGAACAAATTGCCACAGCTTTACTAACCGGCATTGTGGCTGAGACCGATCGGTTTAGTAATGATAAAACGACCCCGCAAACTATGAGCACCAGTTCAGAATTAATGGTTGCTGGCGCTAATCCTAAGTTAATAGCATCTGAGCTTGGAGTAAGTACCTCAATCCCGAGTTCTGATAATACTATTAGTGTTACAGGGGCTAATTCTAATGAACCCGAAACTTTAAATATTGATCATGACCTTGATGAATTATTGGGTGAAGAAGATCAAGATCAAGATCAAGATCAAGCCGAAGATCTCCAAGCTTTAAGTAGCGATTCATCTGAAACCGAGCAAGATCAAGATTTGACTACTAATGAGTTAATTGATCAAACCCCCTCTCAATCTAATATAGAACAAAGCTCAAGTAATTCCATTGTAAGTAAGTATCCTGAAAAACCCGATCAAGCAGATAGTTTTAAAGATGCCTTGAATCAAATTAGCAATAACACCCCTAATCAAGATATGGGTAAAAATAATGATAACATCGAAGAATTAACAGCTTACGTGCCACCAGCTCAAGATCAGGGCGCTCAAGCAATTAAACCTTTAGATGATATCGTTTCAGATCAAGTTATATCAAATCCAACCGAGCCTTCTATAAATGTTCAAAATCAATCATTTACTCCTCCGCCACCAGATTGGCAACCACCTAAGAGCCCCTCTTTAGATACGACTTATCCGGCTATTTCAACCAACCACAATAATAATGAATTAACTGGCGATGAACCCAATTTAATGTTAAACGAAGCAAGAAATGGTGTTGAAAGTGCTTTAGGGGATCAAGAAGAGATGCCCTCGGGAGCCCCTCAAAACTCACCAGCAGGAGATATTACTCCCCCAAATTCTAGTAACCTAGAATCTAGTGATTCGAATGCCGTCAATCAAGCAACAGTTCCCGAAAATCCTACGACCAATCAAACGGGCTTAGACCCGTCTTTATTTAGTGAGCCAGAGAAACGAGAATACGATAACTCCAAAGCTCCACCAGTTCCGCCCCCGGTAGTACAACTACCTTTTAATAATAACGATCAATCAAGTTCAAGTCGTTAATTAATATGCCTGAAGAGGGAATACTTTTAGTAAATAAGCCCATAAATTGGACATCTTTTGATGTAGTTAATAATGTTAGGGGGATTATTGCTCGATCTAAAAACCTTAAACCTAAGTTAATCAAAGTGGGACATACCGGAACCCTGGACCCGCTAGCTACAGGATTAATGGTTATTCTGGTGGGTAAAAAATTTACAACTAAAGCCGAGCAATTATCTAAAATGGATAAAATTTATGAAGTTAAAGCAAAGCTAGGATATGTAACTAAGAGTTATGATCTAGAATTTCCGGAAGAATTTTACTCTAAAAATATTCCGGTTGAAGAATCCGTGTTAAGTACTTTGACTTCATTTGAAGGTAAGACCACGCAAATCCCTCCTGTTTATTCTGCTATAAAAATGAACGGTAAAAGAGCTTATCAATTAGCTAGGCAGGGAAAAGAATTCGAATTAAAAAAAAGACCAATAGAGATTTATTACATTAAGAACATATTATATAGTTATCCTTACTTAAGTTTTAAAATAAAAGTATCAAGCGGTACCTATATTAGAAGTTTAGTAAATGATATTGGTTTAAAACTTAAGTGTGGCGCCTATATGACCGACCTTAAGAGAATTCAAGTTGGAACTTTTTCTATAGATCAAGCAATTGAATTAAAAGATTTAGAAATAGAAAAAATCAAAAAAAATATATTAAAAGATCAATAGTTAATGTTTTAGACCAAAAGTAATAATTTCCTTGGGCCTTTAAACATAAATGGGGCATTTAGCCGCTAACAATGTTAAGAAATCATTTTTTATAAGTGGTACTAAAAACATATTCAAGATATTTATTTTATTCTTTAACTTTTAAATAATATCCGTACACTATTTAATAGGGATTTTAATAATTAATATAAGCTAATCCAATGAATAATAAGGGCTTTAATATTTTAGTATTGATTTTAATTATTCTTAATGTAGGGTTAATATCTGGTGCAGGATGGCTAGTTTATGAGAATCATAAACAATACATAGAACTTAAGTCTTTATCTAAATCTAAAGCTGTTCTTCAATCAAAGATCCAGAATATGCGTAATCAAAAAACTTTATCTAAACCTTCTTCTTCTTTAACGGCCTCGTTACCAAAAACTATAACTATTCTTTATAACAACTATGGATTTGATCCGAATACGGTTAATGTTCCGGTAGGGACAACTGTCTTTGTAAAAAACTCTGCAACTGATGGGCCGATGGTTTTTAATGAGTTACCCCACCAGTCTAGCCCTAACCCTGAGCTTAATTTAGGAATTATTGAAATGGGTCAAGAAAAATCCTTTACCTTGACCATAAAAGGTACTTGGCAGTTTCAAAACGGAAATGAAGCTTCTGATAGGGGTATTTTAACGGCTAATTAAAGAAAATATTCATCAAAGGAGCTTGTTGAACGTTGGGGGTTAGCGGCATTAGTCCCCATTTTTCTTCTATGGTGTGTAGTAAAGAGTAATGATTGTAATTAAGTGATGAAGAAAAACCTTTTTTAATATCATTACCAATTAAGATAGTAGGAATGTGATTGGTGCTTGCGTATCCTTCATCCCAAGTTATAACTAATAAGGAGTTTTGGGTAGTAAAGGCTTTTGAATTAAGTATCATAGGCACAGTTTGAGATAACCAGGTGTCGCCAGTAGCAACTGAACAATCATGCATGTCGTTGCAGATATTAGGTGTAATAAAGGCAAAATCTGGGGTTGTGGTAACTGATTGAAGATCGGTTTTAAGTTGATGAAACGGTACTACGTGAGCTTGGCATCGAGACGGGTTATTAATAATGTCTGAATAGTAAATGAATGGATTGTGCTTTGTAACATATAGTCCTGAGTTATAGGCATAACAATTAGAGGGCATACTCTCAGCATATTCTTTCCACGTCCTTCCAGATTTTTCGATTTGATCAGCAATATTTGGAACATTGACCTCACATCCGGCACTAGGAGGGTTGCAGTCGTTTGTTATATTATCGGTTGAACCACTAGTTAGGGCTAGATAATTAGGTAAGCTCGGATGAGTTACTCCATAATAATTAGAAGCCAAAGAATCTTCCCTGATTAGACTATTAAGAAATGGTGCAGATGGATTGTTTTCTATTGCGCTTAAGGGTTTATTTTCTTCCATTATAATAAAAACATGAACGAGTGAAGCTGATCGCTTAGGAACTGTAGTTTTATTCTGAACTACTGTTTTTTTTGTTTGATACTTAGGAAAGTTAGTTATTGGTTTTTGGTAAGAAATGAGAATATAAATAGCACCTATTATGATGGCCACAATTAAACCGCCGATTAAAATAAAACGATACTTCATAACATTATTATAATTGAAAATTTAATTTAAAGTTTTTTAAGAAATATAGCTAAGAAAGTGGCGCTCAGGTATTGAACCACCACAATATGTTGACGTATAGTAAAAAACATGTATAATTAAGCATGAATTTTCTAGAGATAGAAGTAAGGAGTTTAAAGACATGGCAATTGAAGGTTTAAAGACTGCCCCACAACCTAGCGAAGTTAATTTAAGCGACCAAGTAG
>DAHXLD010000009.1 GCA_027371845.1 Candidatus Saccharimonadota bacterium | reverse complement strand
GTATACGCCGGCGACACCTTCTCGTATGACGGCCAGGCGGCTTCGAGCCAAAAGGAGCGTGAAAGCCAAGCACTCGCCAGACTTGAAGAGGAGTGGGCAGATTTTCCAGGGCTCATTAATGCCATAAAGGAATATGAGACCCTACAGAGCGAGGAAGCAAAGTTCGTATACGCGCTGGACAAACTACAACCCGCTATTATGGATTATCTGAACGAGGGTCGAATTTGGCGTAAACTGAATATAACGTTCGCGAAATTCATCGCTGAAAAAGAGAAGAAGATACCAGTGTCACCTGAAATTTATGACTACTATCAACAATTGCTAGCAATTTTGAAAGAAAACCTCCATCTTTTCCCACAAGACCAAAAGCTTGAGCGGGTAAGGTAATTACCGATGAGCAAGAGAGCTCAAATCCTTTAGTGCGCATAGCCTGTGATCAGGCAAAAACAGTATTGTCTTTAGAGCTATACCGTCTGTTCAGACTGGGTGTAAAGTATTGCGATGGCTGGAGATAGGCATGAGGGGCTTAGGCTATGGTTTACGAGCTTAGATCTATCCGGTTAAGGATCGACTTTTCTAACGTCTCAAAGATTTCACTGCTTACTACTAGGCCCGGTAGGCGACTAGTGTCCAGCGATTCAAACCTTTCGTGCATCTTTTTCACGCGTTCCATAGGCATGGGCTTGTATAATTTATCATCAGTCAACTTCCGTGTTACCGCGCGCTCAAGTGCTATTTCCTTAGGGGTGTCAAGATATACGAATAATACTTGCCCCAGTGGGTCAAAGAGATTCAATGCTTCTTCGCGATCATCGTTTGTGATAAGGTTGCCGTCAAAAATTACATTCTTACCTTTCCTTAGTGCCTCAGATATCAAGTCGTTCATTTTGGCGTATACCTTAATTCGTTCTTCGGGGGTAAAGGTCGGGTCGACGAAATACTTCATGCGCACTTGGTCGCTATTAATGTGCAGAAAGCCGTGCTGTTGACTGAAGCGTTCAGCAAAATGAGTTTTACCCGATCCGGGCGGTCCGACGAGAATAAGTAGCCAAGGTTTATCCATCAAAATGATCATAGCACGTCAATCAGCTCCGGGAACAGTACTTACCAAGTTCTCCGTCTGGTGCTGGTGAGTCTGCGAGTAACTTTTCAGTCTGGTCCTCCGCGATGTCGCAGTAGATGGTGAAGAAAAACACATCCGACAAGAGCTAGAAGACCATGCTAATGGCGACAAAGCCATTAAACCGCAAAAGAAATTCAGCTTGGTACACCTTGCCTGATATGTTCAGAAATAAGTATTACCAAGTTATTATTATAATCGCTAAAAAAAGTAAACCTTTCTAGCTATTATATGAGTACTTCTGAAGTAGTTAGCTCACTATAAGCAACCAGAGTTTTTCTGGCGTTGGGTTCTATATCTAAATATTTCAGAGCTTCTGAAGGAAGTGCCCATAAATAGTCTTGAGCCTCCTCGTCTAAGATTACTTGTTTACTTTTTACGCGAACGACATTATCTACAAATATATGTGAGACGCCCCGCTGGTAATATCCAGAGTTTTTGATTTGGTCAAAAGTGCATATATGTGGTCCTACCTCGCCAGACAGTCTCGTTTCTTCCATTACTTCACGAAGCAACGATTGTTCTAATCTTTCATTTCGTCTAACCTTACCACCGACTATAGAATACCTATCGCCCCACTTATGCGTTTTAACTAAAAGAATTTCTTTCTCAGGTCTGTTTGTTCTTGGTTGGTACTCGATTATCGCTCCTGTAGCTACTATCGAGCCAGGCACCATAAGTCCTTCCCATAATTTATGAATATAGTTTTCGTTTTTACTTATAAGAGGCAAAGGAAGTGAGTTATTCTCCTTTATATAGTCAATTAAAGCTTCAACTGACCATACAGATTTCCTAGGTATATATACTGGGTGGTCTGAGGGTTTATGGTCAAAGAAACAGCGAATATTTGTAAGCTGAGCAATCCCCAGCTCATAAGAAGCGCTGATTCCAATGTATCCGCCAGGATTAACAAAATAGCTAAAACCATTTTCGCCTAATCGTTTAAGATTATGTAAATACAAAAGCTCTACATGCCTTGGGTCTAAATCCAGCTCCTCCTTAAATAATCCGAAACCATTTTTACCACCTACAAGTCCACCGTTTTTAGGTGCTAACACTTCTATGCCAGCTTCCTCAAACTTATTACAAGCAGCTTTTATCTCTAAGAAGTGCTTTGAAAAACTCCCATGAACAATACAGCTAAATTGACTACTCATGATAACTGTATTTTACCACACCTAGAGGATTCGAACAGATTGAGACTGTAATTCAGGTAGACTCTTGACAGAGGTAGTTATTCAATTGGTACACCCTGTAGGATTCGAACCTACGGCCTCCTGTTCCGAAGACAGGCGCTCTAATCCGCTGAGCTAAGGGTGCCTATTATTTTAGATTAGCAGATATAATAGTAATTATGAAGTCAGTTAGTGATATTTATCAGGAAAGATTAAATAATCTACTAAAACCATTTATAAATTCTAATCACGTAAATCCAACTATTAATCTTCAGAACATGAAATTGTTAATGAAATATTTGAATAATCCCGACAAAAGCTTTCATCAAATTCATGTAGCTGGAACGAGCGGGAAAACATCGACTTGCTATTATTTAGCTAGCTTAATAAGCCAGAATAATATTAGAGTAGGACTTTGTGTGTCTCCGTATGTAGATATAGTATCTGAACGATTCCAAGTAAACTTTCAAAGATTAAACATAGAAGAAGTATATAAATTATTTAAGAAATATCTAGTAATTTTATCTAAATTTAATAAAGATCTTAGTTATTTTGATTTAATCTATAGTTTTTCAATTTGGTACTTTGCTGCTCAAAACGTAGATTATGGTGTTATTGAGACTGGTATCGGGGGCAAGTTTGATCCAACAAATATACTTGATTCAAAAACTAAGATTTGTGTTATTACAGATATCGGCTACGATCATCAAGAAATTCTCGGAAATACAATTTCTGAAATTGCCTATCAGAAAGTGGGAATTGTTAAGAAAAATAATACACTAATAACTTATTCTAAAAGCCCGACAGTCATGAAAGTATTTAAAGATTGGACCAAAAAGGTTAATGCTAAAATTAAGGTTTTAGATTCAGACTATAATAATTTAGCTCTAAAAAATAATAAGACCTTTAATTCAATAGCCGAGTATCAACAAAAGAATTTCAATCTCGCTTTTTTTACATATAATTATTTAGAATCGAGAGATGGCCTAAAACATTTAAACAAAATCGATCTGGATAAGTCAATTAAAGTAAATATTCCTGGCAGGATGGAAGAGGTTATCTTAGATGACAAATCATTATTAGTTTTAGACGGGGCTCATAATCAACAAAAAATTCAGACTTTTTTAAATAGTTTTAATAGAAAATACCCCAATCAATTACCAGCCGTATTGATCGCTATTAGTCAGAAAAAAGATTATCAAAAAATCTTAGATGAATTGATTAATATTAATGCTTTTCTTATTGTAACAAAATTTAAAACACAACAATCTATGCCGATTAAATCTATTAATGTTAAGAACTTAAAAGCCCATTTGATTAATAGGGGCTATCATAATTATTTAATATCGTCTAATTTAGATAATGCCGTCAAGCTACTTTTATCTCAAAAAAATAGGACCAAGATCGTTACGGGTTCTTTTTATTTAGTTTCTCAGGTTAAGAAAAAATTAAATCTCTTTTCTTAAACGATATAACGCCTATTAAGCCCAATATAAACGAAGTTCCCAAAAAGACCCATATAACAGTACTATTAAGACTATTTAAGGGATATATTTTAATATGACTAAACATGGAAAGGTCTATTATGTAGTGATTTAATTTAAGACTATTGGCAATTAAGCTAAGTAAAATAGAAAAACCTAGGAAGCCGTAAGTTATCCAACTGGAAAAACGAGCAATAAGACCATAGCCTAAAATTCCAACCGAAAAAGCTAGTACCTCTGGGAGTAAAATCTTAAAGCTTGCTTGTATTAAACCGATAAGATTTAAAGATCCTGTTTTGTTAATATAAAGCCCTAGTCCAAAACCTAAAAATATTGCTAACCAAATTAAAATTAATCCTAAATAATGAACTAAGCTTTTAGTTAGTATTATTCTTATTCTGTTTTTGTACTGAGCTAAAATTACACTATGCCCATTAATTTCATCCTTAAATATACCAGAAAGGTAACTTGCCGCATAAAATGATATTATCAGCATGTTTAAATATAAAATAACTGAGATATATAAATTTAAACTATCTTGATGGGAGCTTAATCCAAAAGTTGATACTGAGCTTTTAAAATTAGACGATTTATTAATAATATCGAGAGCTGTTTTAGTTAACACCCCGTACATTAGATCGAGTATAAATATTATTGCCGTCCAAATTAATAAAATTTTATATTTTAATCTAATCTCTATTGTTAATATATTTTTCAGTAATCCTAATCTTGATTTATACTCTAACCTTGGTTTAATTATAGCTTCTGAAATCGATCGTTTTAAGCTTATAAAATAAATTAATAGAAATAAAATCACGATACTAATAATAAATGGGATAAACCAGATTAATTTATTTGTTAAAACTAAATTCATTTTTTCCAGCCAACCTAGCGGGGTAAAATTGAGAAGCCACTTAGCTCCCGAGCTATCTGCTATGGCTTTTATAATATAAAAAACCCCAAGAAATAAAAGACTTATTAATGTAACATTTCTCTTAGAATTAACAAATTGTCCGATTAAAGCAGTCAATAATTCAAAAAAGACGGCCACTATTAAGAGCGCTAATATTAAAGGGATAAGGGAGGTTGGAGAAATGTTTATACTTTTCATTTTCCCCAATAAGATAATCAATGTACCAAATATTAAACCAAAGACTAAAATACTTTTTAAAATTCCACCTAAAGCACCAAATATAATCGACTTTAGGTTTTTCCCAAAACTAAAAATTAAATCAAATCGGGTCGAATATTCATTATCGGCTAGTTGTTTTGAAGTGCTGGTAATAATCCAGGCCGCAATACAATAAATTATTATCATCAGGCTTGACCAAATTAAATATCCTCCCATTGTTTGGATGTTTTTAGCTGGGCCCACTAAAATGCTTAGATTACTAGTATTGGCCATTGATTGAGCTAAGGCCAACCTTTGGGAATAATGAGGATAGAGAGTAGCATATCCATAAACTTTCGAAAAGGTGTAAAGCCATAAAATTATTGCCCAGATTACAGCCAATAAGTAGCTTCTTTTAAATATAAAACTAGAAATAAACTTTATACTCTTCATTTTGTATTTTTATAAACCGACAAGAATAAATCTTCTAGAGATGTTGGCTTGGAATATATTCGACTAGGATTAAACTTTAATATCTCGCTCAATACGGCATTAGTAGAACCAACTACTTGAAAAGTCATTTTATTTTTATCTTGCTTTACATTTATAACATCCTTAATTTTTAAAAGATTAGGTTTTTTATCTTTAAAGTAAACTTCAAACCTAGTTTGATTTAAGTGTTTTAAATCTTCTAGATTTCCAAATTCAATCATTCGTCCTTTTTTTAAAATAGCTATTTGATCACAAATTGCTTCCACTTCTTCTAGTAAATGTGACGATAAAAATATTGTTTGACCATTATTTTTAGCTTCAAAAATACTTTCCCTAAAAACCTGCTCCATAATGGGGTCAAGTCCAGTAGATGGTTCATCCATTATGATTAATTTAGATCTTCGTGCTAAGGCCGAAATAATTGCTATCTTTTGTTTATTTCCTCTAGAATATTGACGAATCTTTTTATTAACATCTAGATCAAATCTTTTAATTAATTTGTCTTGATAATCTTTATCGTAATTATCTTTAAATTTAGAAAAAAAGTATAATGTTTCTTTGGCCGTTAGATTTGACCAGAAGGCTGGTTCACTGGCTACATAGGCTAAATCTTTATGTATCTCTTCAAAGTTTTTCGAACTATCTTTATTAAAGATATTTATCTTACCGTAAGTTGGCGTTATTAAACCTAGAACTAGCTTAATTGTGGTGGTTTTGCCCGAGCCGTTTGGACCAAGATAGCCTAAGATATTACCTTCCTCAAGCTTTAAGTCCAAATCCCTTAGAGCATACAAGGAACCATATTTTTTTGTTAAATTATTAGTTTCAATTATATAGGGCACATCAATTATACTACTCCACCAAAGAAGTTTTTTAAATAACTTTTGGTAAGAAGGCTTTTTTGTAACTTCCTAGTATAACGTATTCAAATTTAAGTTGCTTAAGTTCAACTAGTGCTTCAATCATATCCATGTCCTTAATCCCAGACTCGACTTCTAAATAAAATCTATACTCAAACGGTCTGTTGGGTATTGGAAATGATTGCAAGAAAGCTATATTAATATTTCTTTTAGAAAAAGCATTTAATGAATTAACTAAAGACCCTGGTTTATGGGTAGTTCTTACGATCAAAGTTGTTTTAGTAGCTCCTTGGACTTGGGCTTTATCAAAAAGTTTGATTACGATAAATCTAGTTAAATTATTAATATCATCTTGTATGTTCTCGGCTAGAATCTCCAAATCATATAATTCGGCAGCTTCTTTTGATGCGATCGCTACCTTACTTTTATCTTTTAACTCTTTAACTTTTTTACAGCTCAGAGCCGTGTCGTCTTCGTTGACTAGTAAGCAGTTTTGTAGATTTGTTTTAATATAATTCATGCTTTGTATTATGGCGGGAGATTGGGAATGGACCTCTCTAATATCTTTTAGCTTAGTACCTTTTAATCCAATTAAACATTGGTTTATATTAATATAAATCTCACCTATAATTTGATAGTGCATTGAGTCTTGATCGAGGGTACTATCTAATAAAATGTCATAAACATGATTAATATCACCATAACGATTGTTGCCGGTGGCAACCACAGCATAATCAGTTTTCTTAGAATCAAGATCTCTAAAAACGTCCAAAAAATTACGACAATAAATAATGTCCTTAATGTTCTCTTTAAAATACTTTTCGGCGGCTATTTCATGGAAAGAACCCCGATCCCCCTGAATGGCAATATTAAATTTAGGCATGTTTTATATTCTAGAAGTATTATTACCTAGGTTCAAATCAATATTCAATTATTTAATCTTCATTAAGTAGTTTATAAAAAAAATTAGACGTTGGGTCATCTCTTCGATATTCAAGCCTCTCGTAGAATGTTTGAGCTTCTGGAGTAGATGTAAGTTCAACTCTTTTTAAACCTAAGGCTTTAATTTCAAATTCTAGACGTTCAACCAGGAACCGTCCGATTCCTCTTCTTTCTTCTCTTCTTTCGGATTCTCTTACGATAATATTGTGAAGCATTGCAATGTCGGTTTGTTTGTCGGTCGAGAAACAACCTATTGCTAGGACAGAGCTTTCATCGCTGACGTAATAATTCATAAGAAACCTAGAAGCTGTATTCCAGTATTCAAGCGGAGAACTTATTGTGCCACGATAATCACGACTTTTTAATTCTTGAACGTATATTTCGGCACACTGCTGCCTTATCTCTAGTGGTGAATTATCTCCTAATGGTTTAAAAAACATAACTATTTATATAACAAAAGACAACAATTGTCTAGTTATCCGTGCTCTTAGTCGAGCTTTGATCTCCCCCGGTAGTTGCTGGAACGTAAATTGGCGTATACACGGGAGTATAGACAGGCTTATAGATTATTTGAGGTGAGGGGGCTGGAGAGGGCTTGGCAATTACCTCAAAATCTGCATACGGTAGAGAAGTGTAATTATCTGCATAAGCCACTATTCTGTAAATGCCAGGACTATTAAACAGTTTTGGGTAGTTATTAAAATTAAAAGTTTTTGATTTGTTTGGTTGAATTACATAACTCTTATTTGCGCCACATAAACTACTTTTCTCTTTTGAATGGATTCTAACCCACTGATAGTTCTTCCAGACGTAAACATGAAGGGGTTCATTTGGGCAGTGATTGATTAAAGTAATTGGATTGACCAGCTTATTTGTTATTGTGTAGTTTATTGTATCTCCAACGGTGTAATTTGTTTTAGATGTCGAAACTAAAATTTGACCTTGAGGAAATTCTAAAGAATTAACCTTATTAGATTGCCAATAAATAGCTACTAAAAATCCTATAAAAACTAAAATATAGAAAAGAGTCCAAGCTAGAATTCTTTTATATTTATTCTTTTTCTTATTCTCAGGAGTACCGCTCATAAGCTTCTAACCTTTCTAAATCTATAAATTATGGCAAATGCCATAATGACACCCATAATAATCCAAAGAGTTCTAAATATACCGTGCATTAAGTCTGTTCCAAGGTATAGAGCATGAAAGAAAACAAAAATAGCGATCAAATAAGCTAGAAAATGAATAGTTTTCCAAGTATGAGGTTTTTTATCTATCCAAAAGAAGGTGCTTAGACCGATAGCCAATACTCCATACATAGCTAAGATTCCCAAGGCAACATAGAGGGAGCCGACATTATGATTAAATAAAACGACTCTTCTATAATTAGACAAAAATGGAAATAAAATCTGAGCGACATTAAATGGAACGTACTTATCGAATAGTAAGGCAATGCCATGAATGGCTACCGAAACTATGAAAACTAGTCCTATGGCTTTGTGAGTAGCCCAAGCAGTAAGGGGCTCCAATATTTTAAAAGTATAGCCACTAATTAATCCAACCCCCGATAAGATCAAAAAGAAAAGTGCTAGAGCGGCAATAAAACCGGCTGTTCTAGTAATATACCAAGGCCAAGAAGTCTTTGCTCTTTGAACGAGTAAAGTTTTAACACTGGGTCCTTTTACGGGAGTTACCAGAATGTCTGGGTTCCCCCTCAAATTGTTACTGGTTTTATTAGCAGTTAATTTAAAATCTTGACTTGTTGAAATAGTTCCGGCCTGTAATAGCAGTATTCCCCCCAGTAATAAGAAGCAAATTAATAATAATTTATTTAATTTTTTCATTATCTAATTTAATTATATTAGATTTTTCAATATTATCAGAAAAATTTAAGTTTTTTCCAAGATATCTATACTTTAACAGATTATTTTCAGAATACTGTATAACTAGTGATCTTACCTTAAAGATATTTATTAGCTTTAGTCCAAATTCCATATCTATGGCTATAACCGAAGCTAATATATCAGAACTAGAACAACAATCACTAACGACGCTTACTAACTGAACATTTGTTTGGGCTGGTTTTAAGGTTCGAGGATCAATTAAGTGATGCCATTTTTTTAGTTTTTTCTGACCTTTTCTTTGATTTGGCCCAGATGATGCAATATTGTCTAAAGATCCTAATCTTGGATGATAAAACCCAATAGTTTCAGATTGCTTAATACCATTTGCGATGGCAATTTTTATTTCTTTAGAATGAGCCTTAAATACCATATCACCACCAAGACTTATCCAAAATCCTTCAACTTTTTTATCTAGTAGATTTCCTAATTGGTCAGCTAAGAAGCCTTTACCGATGCCGCCGAGGTCGATAGCTCCTCCGTAAGGAATTCTAGCCCAATCTTCTTTGACTTCAAGCTTGTTTATATTTAGTACCGACCTATTGCTATAATCGTCTACAGGATCATTTTTAAATTCTTTGACTTTTGAATTTAAGTATCCAGCCTTCTGAAGGGCGGGTAAAATGAATGGATTATATAAGCCCTTACTTAAACTTGAATAATGTTTGGCTTTGTTAAGGATCTCATTAAATTCTTTAGAGGTGTAAAACTTTAATCCGGCATTTCTATTAAATCTAGATAATTCACTATCAGGGATAAATCTTGAAAATCTTCGTTCAAAACTATAAATCTTTTTCCAAAATAAATTATTAATAGAATCAACTTTTTCTTGAGAGAGCTTGGTGTATATAACTAGCTCGACAATTGTCCCAAGGGCTGGTTGTTTAATGTAGTATTGTTGCATTATGGTGGAGGAACAGAGGCTCGAGTTTTAGGTGCTGGGGCGGTTAAATAAATTGGAGCAAAAGTGGGAGGAGTTGAATTAATAGCTGATGAGTTGGCTGAAGGAGCGCTGCTCTGGGTATTGTTAGTTGGAGACGTAATGACGGTCGGGGAGGGCGGAATTGAGTTCACTAAACTGTCTATATGTTTTTGTTTGGCGTTTGTTAAATAGTAGGGAGAATTTTTAGTAGGTTGGCCAGCAGATTTCGGCGGTAGAATTCTCAGTAAATCTCCAACCATAACTATTAAACTTCCGAGTACAATCCCCACGATCCCGATAACATATACGTTAGCCGGCCAACTTCGAAGTATACTACTTTGTTTAGGTGAAGATTGAGTAAAAGCTTCTGTTAAGATTCTCTTGTTCTCAACTCCCTTGGAAGCTAATAGTCCTGCCATAGCTTTCATAAAACCGGGTGGCCCACAGATAAAGAATTTCTTGTTTGAATAATCAGAATTTGAATATTTATCAATAAGATTAGCGTCAATTCGACCACTAGCGGCGTTTGATGCTCCGAGCTTATCAATTGGCCCGTCTCCAACAACAAAAATAGTTTTAAGATTAGGATTAGATTTTTCAATATCTAAAAGCTTTTCTTTAAAGGCAATGTCATCCTGATTCTGGACGCTATAGAGCAGGGTAACTTTATTATCGGTATTCAATTTAGAACAATAACTCATCATACTTAAAAATGGAGTGATACCAATCCCACCAGCAATAAATATAGCTTCTTTATCTCGATTAACGTCATAGATGAATCCCCCAAATGGACCTCTTACATTAACCATTGTCCCCTCTTCTAATTTACTAAGCTTGGTCGTAAATCTTCCTCTAACGCGCATACTAAACTGAAGTTCGTCTTGATCGGTGGGAGAGCTTACTATTGAAAAACATCTAACGGCTGACTTTTTCCCTCGTTTTTCAAAATTAATGGCAGCGTATTGACCGGGTTGAAAAGCAATAGGACGCTCATTCTCATCTCTTTTTAGACTTAAAAGAATAGTTGAGGGAGTAATGTTCTTAACTTCGTTTACTAAATAATCATGCATCTTGGTTTTATAAATTGTATAATATAAATTATATCATTTATGAGACATAAAAAGTTTAAGATAAAAGGTCCAGAAATTGCTGTAATCTTAATTTTAATAGGTCTTATTGGCCTTATCTATAGTTATGCTATATATTCTTCTTATCCTAAGCCACCTAATGGGGCTTTAACGAGTAGTAACGCTCCTTCTAGTATAAAGCCATCTCAGAATGCTATAAGCACCTATAGCGTTCCGGCTAGTGATCCGAAATACATTATTATTCCAGCTCTTAAAATATTTGACACGAGAATCGTGAAGCTCGGTTTGACTACGACTGGACAGATTGCTTCCCCTGATAATATCTACGATACGGGTTGGTATCAGAATAGTGCCTTGCCAGGTCAAAAGGGGGCTATGTTTATTTATGGCCATGTCTCCAGCTGGACGGCTGATGGGATATTCTATAACTTAAAGAAACTTCTTCCCGGCAATAAGGTTTTAATTATATCGGGAGACAACAAGGTTTATACATATCAAGTTGTGAGTACTAAGATTTATCCTTATAACAATGTCAACATGCAACAGGTTTTATCCCCTATTGTATCAAATGCGCCTGGCTTGAACTTGATGACCTGTACTGGTCAAGTCATCAGTAATACCAGTGAATTCAATCAGAGAGTTGTTGTGTTTACAAAGTTAATTACTTAATTTTTTTAGATATCTTAAAGACGACTTCTTTATCCTCAATCTTTGAAACATTCTCAAAAGACATTTCTTTCGGATTAGTAATCACGCTCGCTAGGGTTTCTTGACAAATAATATCCTTAAAACTCGTTATAGCATTTTTAAGCTCGGAATCTTCGATTGTTTGGAAGTAAAGATTAATTCTATCATCTACGTTGAAGTTAGCATTTTTTCGGGCGTTTTGAATGTGTCTAATTAATTCTCTTATTAAACCTTCTCGGTAAAGATCTTTAGTAATTTTAGTATCTAGATTAACTTTCTGGGCCTTTTTAATGGTTTTAACATTTAATTCTTCTAAGATAATGTCATCAAAATTGTAATCAAAAGAGGGCATTTGTACTTGAGACAAAGGTTGTCTAACTTTTATCGAGTTTTCGGCTCTTATTGATAAACCGATATTAATACTTTCTCTTAGTCTAGCCATTTCTTTAATAAGCTTTTGATCGATTCTTACGGCTTTTGGCCACGAACTTAAATGAACGGAAGAAGCTAGGGCGGTATCTTTAGTTAGATCCTGCCAGATATAATCGCTTAAAAAAGGCGATACCGGGGCAAGAAGTTGGGTAATTCTTAAGATTACAAAATATAAAGTTTGGTAAGCTTGTTTCTTATCTTGATCATCTTCACTTTTCCAGAATCTTCTTCTTGATCTTCTAACATACCAATTACTTGTGTCATCGAGTAAGTCATTTAAGGGTCTAGTAGCCTTATCTAAGCGGTAGTTGTTCATTTCTTCGGTGACGATCTTAATCGTTTCGTTTACTCGACTTATAATCCAATTATCTAGCAAATTAGTACTTTCGGGTTCATTTAAGGATTGATCAGGCTTAAAGTTATCGACCTTAGAATAGAGCTTATAAAAGGAATAAACATTATTTAACGTCATAAAGATTTTTCTTTGCACGTCTCTTAGAAAATCAGTGCTAAATCTAACGTCTTCACCGTTTACAATTGGACTAGAGGCCATAAAGAACCTTAAGGTATCCACTCCGAACTGATCAAAGATATCGTCCATTGGAGCGTAGTTCTTTTTCCGTTTACTTAATTTTTCACCATCAGCCGCCACAATCCAACCACTACAAACTACGTTTTTATAGGCCGGTTTATTAAAGAGGGCTGTTGAAAGAACGTGCAAGGTGTAAAACCATCCTCTAGTTTGATCAATTGCTTCAGCAATAAATTCAGCCGGGTATTTGTCTTCCCAGCCATCTTTATTTTCAAAAGGATAATGATCTTGAGCATAAGGCATTGATCCTGATTCAAACCAGCAATCAAAAACTTCTTCGATGCGTTTTGCTATTTTGCCTGATTTGGTTTTAATCAAGACGTCGTCAATATAAGGCCTATGTAGATCAGCTATTTTTGTTTTATCAACCGCCAGCTCTTTTAGTTCCTTAATACTACCAATCACAACCATTTCTCCGTCCTCAGTTACCCATACCGGTAAAGGAGCTCCCCAGTATCTGTTTCGGCTGATAGCCCAATCTTTAGCATTTTCCAGCCATTTACCAAATCTACCATCTTTAATGTGTTTTGGAACCCAATTAACTTGATTATTGTTATTAATAAGCTGATAGTTCATAGATGATACTTTTACTTGCCAAGAATCAGTGGCGTAATAGAGTAGAGGAGTATCACATCTCCAGCAGAAAGGATAAGTGTGTCTAAATGTTTCAGCTGCATAAACCCGATCTTTATGGCCTAGTATTTCTATAATTTTTAAGTCGGCTGTTTTAAAGAAAAGACCTTCGATTTCTTTATTTAGTCCCATGTCTGATTTTATTTTTCCAAATTCGTCGATTGTTAAAATAACTGGAATATTTTTTTCTTTTCCGAGCTTTAAATCATCTTCGCCAAAAGCCGGAGCAACATGTAGTACGCCCGATCCGTCTTCTACGCTAACAAAATCAGCTGCCCAGATCTTATATAAGTTTTTCTCAAATTCATATTTATCTAAATCTTTTATCTTAAATAGGGGTTCGTACTTTCGGCCCACTAATTCGCTACCTTTAATCTCTTTTAAAATATGATAATCGTTGGAATTCAAACACTCTAATCGTTTCTTAGCTAAAATAAGAACTTCATCTTTCGACTCATCGTCTTTTAATTTGACATAGACATAATCTTCAGACTCATTTACGGCTATAGCACTATTGCCAGGAAGGCTCCAAGGAGTAGTAGTCCAACCCAAGAGATAGGCTTCCTCGTCTTCTATTTTAAATTTAACAAAGAGGGAAGGATCCTCAACGTTGTCTTGATAGCCTAGATTTAATTCAAAATTACTTAGAGGAGTAGCACACCTGGGGCAATATGGTGAGGATCTAAAATCTTTATATACTAATCCTTTATCAAAGATAGTTTTAAAAGCCCACCAAACACTTTCAATGTAACTTTCATCGAGTGTTGCATAGGTTTTAGAATAATCTGCCCACCTACCAACCCTCTTAAACATTTTTTCCCATTCATCACGGTATTTAAAAACTGAATCTCGACATTTTTGATTAAAACGGTCGATTCCATAATTAATAATATCTTGTTTACCCTTAAAGCCTTCTTCTTTTTCGATAGCATATTCAACCGGTAAACCGTGAGTATCCCATCCAACTCTTCTAGGAACATAAAATCCTTGCATGGTTTTATACCTAGTTACAGCATCCTTAATGGTAGTTTGAACGATATGTCCATAATGAGGCATCCCATTTGCAAATGGTGGACCATCAAAGAAATTAAAAAGCTTACCGTCTTTATTCTGATTCAAACTTTCTTCAAAAGTTTTGTCTTTTGCCCATCGAGTCAGCATAGTTTCTTCAATTTCAGCTAGAAAGTGTTTCTTCATATATCTTCCTTGTTTATAAATAAAAAAAGCCCTAGTCACTGGAATCCTAATTAGGACGGTACCATCCAGTTTCTAAAAGGCAATCTTTTAGCACTTAATTAATAAGAGATTTTCGAACTCTTTCCCGCCAGGCTTTACTAGGTTTAAACTTTTCTTCCTGGAGCTTATGGCTGATAACCATTTCATCACTAAAGTAGTGAAACGCTTTCTAACAAGCTAATTATATCCTATAAATACAAAACTTTCCAATAGTTGTGGTGGTTCAATACCTGAGCGCCACTTTCTTATCTTTTATTTTGGCCTTGAATTCATTAGGAGTCAAGTAATTTAAGGCTTGATGGGGTCTATAGTTATGGTATTTATTTAACCAACTATTGATTATGCTTTGTTGAT
>DAHXLD010000010.1 GCA_027371845.1 Candidatus Saccharimonadota bacterium | reverse complement strand
TAAAACTAACAAAGGGGCTAGAACCATGGAAGTATTGCTATCTATTTGTTGGAGTCTGTATAACCGTGATAGGGATAACTTCTTTCTCAACTTTCATGCCTTAACAGCCTCAAGCTAATCCCTAATTAGTGAGGGTGCATGGAAGGGTCTATTGACCTATATATGATTTAATGTTATGATACTGTTCATGTCTTTTGAAAAGAACCAGCCCGAAAGAAAGAATAACTTAGCTAAGTATTTAGCCCTAGGAGGTGTAGCCCTCTTAGCTATTCTAGGTATAGAGGAATTTCACTTAACTGGAAACGAACTTAGTCCGTCTGCTAATAAAGTGATCGCCAAGGAATCTTTAGCCCAGAATATCTTAGCCGGAGATCCAGTCAAAGTAGTTGAGGGGAAAGTAATAATTGATAACAATACCTCCATACAAAACCCTATGGAAATAACAACCGCAAATGGCAAAGAATATTTAGTAGGCATTAAACCTGCGGAACATGATGTTCCTATGTTAAATCAATTTCAAATTGCTCGAAATATGGTGGCCTTTGGGGTAGTTAGCTCGAGCTTAAACTCCGAAGAAGTTATTGTTAAATTTGATAACAACGAACAATTAGTAACTAGTTCTGGTCAATTGGTCGCAACAGTTTCTTATTAAGTTTTAGTCGAACTAAATACACTCTTAAATCTTATTGGTTTATTTTCTTGCTTTCATTGGCTAAATTCTTAAGCCATCGTCTTTGAGCAACAAAGATTAGAACCGATACAATAATCAAGTAAGTAAGTCCGGCTTCACAGGCAGGTAGAAGAGCAGAGTGGGTAGAAACAACTAGATAGGTGCCACTAACCAAAGTTAGACCGATTAAGCCATAACTAATCTTAAAATTCTTACTAGATGGTTTAAAAAATAAGTAAGAACTAAAGAGTACACTACTTATGGCTACTATAACGTGGATAAAAAGAGCTATCATTTTGTTTTCCTTGTATAAACTTTAACATTATTAATTATATCTCTTTAAATAATTCTTGCAAGACTGAGTAATACTGAAAAGCCTATCATGACAATTAAAGAGAACCTGAAGACATCTTTAGCCCACAAAATATCATCCTCCATATTAAACCCTCTTAGCGACTTGGTTATCCATATCAGGCTCAATAATGTCATTATGATTAAATAAATAATCGAGGTTTTGGCAATAAAATAAAGCCATATATTTAAAATTAGATAGAGTATAATGTAGACACTAATTTGAATCTTAGTTTTGAATATGCCCTTTATTAAAGGAAGCATTGGAAGTTTAGCCTTTGAATAATCCTTTTGACGATATATTGCAATGGCATAAAAATGGGCCATCTGCCAAACTACCATTATTAGAAATAAGTCTAAAAAGATAATATTAAATTTATTTTGGAAAGCTAAATAACCAGCAACTAAAGGTATTGAACCAGAAATACTACCAATTAAAGTCCCATAAATAGATCTCCTCTTAAAAAAAGAGTATAGGGCTAGGTAATCGACATAAGCTATTAACCCCAATAATTCAACCTTGGGGTTCGTTAAGGTTAAAACATAGAAACCAACAACCGCTAAAATTAAACCGTACCCAAAAGCATTTTTAAATGATATATTACCAACCACTAAGGATCTTTTAGAGGTTCTTTCCATTCTTTTATCAATTTTGTGATCAATTATATTATTAATTACTCCCGCCGAAGCAATAATTAAAGAACTCCCGATAATAACAGCTAAAAACTCTCTTATATTAATTTGCCACTTTGAAGCAAAGAAATAACCCGCAATAACTGTTAAAACATTCCCGAAAACAATTCCAGGTTTCGTTAAGTAATAATATTTATAAAATAATTCTTTCACTAAACTATCTCGTCGCCTCTATATTCTTAGCATTTAAGTATTATTAGCTTTTATTTACTAATTAAGATTATACATAATCTATAACAAATTAAATATTTCATAACATAACCAATTACTTAGATCTCTGGCTTGTAGTAGACTATGGTTAATGTCAAAATATTCAAGCCCATTATCTATCTCTAATGATTTAAAAGTTGATATTGATCTAATCGAAAAACTAATTTTGGAAGAATTGGGACAAGATTTTTTATCTAAAATATTAAAACCTCTTGTAAGAGCCAAGTCTAAAAGATTAAGACCAGCCCTCATGTTTCTGGCCAACCAAAATACAAAAAATAAAAAACAAATAATTGTGGCCGCTTCGGCTCTTGAAATGCTTCATATCGCCAGTCTAATCCATGACGACATAATGGACGAGGCATCGAAAAGAAGGGGACTCAAAACTATTAATAAAATTTACGGTAACGAGCAAGCAATTTTAGCCGGAGACTATCTTTTTACTAAATCTTATATGAAACTTTCTAAATTAAATCCAGAAATGACAAGCATTATGATGCATAGTTTTTTAAACATATGTCGAGGACAAAGTTTAGAGTTAAAGGATTCTTTTAATCTTAAAAGGACGCTGGCATCATACTTAAAATCTATTGAATTAAAAACTGCTGAGCTTTTTGCTTGCTCCTTAGAGATCGTAGCAAGAATTAATAAATACAGCCCCCAAGATATTAAAAAGTTTAGGGAATTTGGATTAAACTTTGGATTATTGTTTCAAATCATTGACGATCTTAGTGACTATTTTTCAAATCAAAAAATTCTTTCAAAACCAACTTTTAACGACCTTAAAGAAGGCAATTATTCCTATCCGATTATAATCGCACTTAAAAAAGAAAAAACCAGAACCACTCAATATCTTAATGACCCTAAACTAAATAAAACTAAAATTATTAATCACTTAATTAAAATAGGCGCCTTAAATAAAAGTCTTGAACTAGCCTATAAATACATGACTAAAGCTCAAAAAAGCCTAGATAATTTAAGCTCCAAGAATGATGACATAGAAAAACTTAAAGCTTTTCCAAAAGATTATTTAATATGGTCAATTAATAACTTGTTTTTAAAAAAATATAGGATTGATTCTATTAAAATTTTAGAAGGTCTTGACAAGGGTATATAATAAGCTTAAATATTATGAACTTTTATAGAATAGTCGGTGCTTTAATTAACTTAAATCATTCAGACCGTTATTTTCACTGGTCATTTGTTAGTATCTCTCTAGCTAATCTTATTATTATAGTCATAATGATTTTAATTTTTGGGCTGGCTGTTATTTTACCTTTTCCAAAAGCCAAACTGTTTAGAGAAAAGTCTTCTTTAGCTCCAAACGAGCCCACCGACGACATCTTAGAAAGCCAAAACAAAAACATGTTAACTTATAAATTAAGACACTTCTTAATAAAAAATATCCCAATTAAAAATTTAATCCCAGACGAACAACCATTATATGTTGCATCTTGGATATACGTTTTTGGAGTTGCCACCTTAGCGGCTTTATTTATCGTAATTCTATCTGGAATGCTTCTAGCAATTGGTGGAGTAAATTGGTGGCACGAAAGTTCTTTGGGTCATTTTGTTAACAGTTTACATCTTTGGAGTATCGAATTATTTATGGCCTTCATGGTTATCCACCTTTGGGGTAAATTTTGGATGTCAGCCTGGAGAGGTAAACGAGCCTTAACCTGGATGACTGGGGTTGCGGCTTTTGCGGTGTCTATTTTAGAAGCCTTCACTGGTTATTTGAGTCAACAAAACTTTGATTCGCAATGGATTTCCACAAACGGTAAAGACGCCATTAACGCCACTGGTCTTGGTTCATTCTTTAATCTTATGAACTTCGGTCAAATCCTGACATGGCACATTATTCTAATTCCCCTCGCTCTAGTACTAGTAGTCGGCCTTCATATTTTATTAGTCCGATTCAGAGGAGTTACTCATCCTGTCATTAAAATCAAACATACTAAGGAATCAAAAACTTATTTAAAAAAATTAGAAAGTTCCAAATGGAAGGGACCAACCCGAAGATATGACATTATTAAAGAAGGCTTTATAGCAACAATTATTGTAGTATTGCTAGTCTTCGGCCTTGCTTATTTATTATCATCCCCAGACGAACCAGCCGTAACTGTTCAAAGCTGGTCAAAGATGGCCCCCAGCGATTTTATGGCCACAACTGTTAGTGAACTAAACGGTACCAGTGAAACTGCCAATTATGGACCGCCTTACAATAACGGGAACAGGAACGTTCAAAAAATAGGGGTATCGTGGCAGTTGCTGACAGGAGTCCATCAAAAGATAAACCCAGCCCAAACTTTTGTTTTAGGTCCCTTATCAAGACTAGATCAGTCTAATTTAAAACTTCAAAAAGCTCTGAAAGAATATCAACAAGCATCTCCCAATGAACAGTTAGCTTGGGATAATGCCTATTTAAAAGCTTTAGATAAAGTTTCTTACAAAAATAACATTCCAAGTGTACCAAAAGCTAAAGACGGTCCAGTTCCCCTAATAGTAGCCAATGAATTGAGTTATGCTCAATCCGGAGCTATTGATGCCTCATTATTATCTCAAGAACCTTTTTACGGAACCAATTACACTAAGCCATTACTTTTTATCGAAGATGGTAATTATTTCTCCTCGCTAGCTAAAGACCAACATTTATACGGTAATCAATGGGGTGTTATGAACGAAACAGGGTCCTTCCCAGGTCAGCCTTGGTTGTGGCTTTATACTCTTTGGTATCAAATTCCGGCCTTTAGCTCATCTGTTAACGTCGATTTAATTGCGATCTATTTAACGGGACTAGCCACCGTCCTGCTACTTCTAGTTCCTTTTATCCCAGGAATCCGATCAATACCAAAGATAATCCCTATTTACAAACTCATTTGGAGACAATGGTATAAAAAACCAAAAGTTTAAAATAAATAAGACTTTAATTTAAAGTTATTAAAGCTGTTATAATTGATAAAATAAATTTAAATCAAAGGTTAAATATGCCCAAAAAATCCGACAGTTTAAATGAGATTAATTTTTATGATGATGAAAATCATTTTTATGAAGACTTTTGGAAAACTAGAAAATACGAACATTTTTCAGAAGTTCTAGCTATCAATAAATTGTTAAAGAACAAACATTTTGAGACAGCCATGGACTTTGGGGGAGGATACGGTAGGCTTTCGGATATTCTATTAAAGTTTAGCGATCAAGTGATATTGGTTGACCCCTCTAAAAAACAATTAGATATTGCTAAGAAGAAGTTTAAAGAAAATCAGAGAATTGAATATGTACTTTTAGATAAAAAAGACTACATTCCCAGTCAAGACAATTCTCTAGATCTTTTAGTAATGGTTAGAGTATCGCATCATATTATCGATCCAAGAAAGCTTTTTAAAGACATTTATCGCGCCCTTAAGCCCGGAGGGTATATTATCGTTGAAGTTGCCAGCAATGCTCATTTCTTAAATAGAATGAAACTCTTAACGAAACTAAAAACTCCATCAAAAGATCCAGTTAGAGTTGGTAGCGTTGCCAATGGTATAAAAGACACAACCCCATTTGTTAATCACAATCCTTCCACTATAATTAAACAGCTTCAAGAATCTGGTTTTCAATACCATAACAAGCTATCTGTTTCCAATTTTAGAAGCAGCTATTTAAAAAATAGATTTAATACCGAGAAATTAGTTAAGCTTGAAAATATGTCTCAAAAAAGTCTTTCATACTTAAATTTTGGACCCAGTATTTTTATACTGCTAAAAAAGATTTAAATGATTAATTTTGTTAAAACAAAATCATCCATCGAATGCCAAAACAAGCTTTACGACACATTAATTAACAATATAAAAAGTAATAAAAAAATATTGTTAATCGTCGCCGGAGGATCTAATGTCCCAATCATAAAAGCAGTGTTTGATAAACTCCCCGATGATCTAACCTCAAATATTGACTTAATTTTAAGTGACGAGAGATATGGTTCTAGTGATTTTAAAGATTCTAATTTCGTTAAACTGCAAAAAGCTGGCTTTAATATTAAAAAAGCCCATTTTGAAAATATTTTAACTAATCAAAGCATCGATGAATCAACTCGTATTTTAGAAAATCAATTTGCTAGGGGGGATAAAAAGGCTGAGGTGATTATTGCTCTACTTGGAATAGGTCAAGATGGGCACATAGCAGGCATACTCCCCAATTCAAAAGCTCTTAATTCTGAAAGTTATGCTACTAGTTATCGGGCGTTAGACTTCGATAGAATAACTCTAAGCTTTAAAGCTCTCAAAAAAATTAATATTGCAATTATTGGAGCCTATGGAATAAAAAAGCGAATGGCTTTGATCAATCTAAAAAAACTAGAACTACCGATTGAAGAAATGCCCTCAAAAATACTACAGGAAATTAAAAGTAATTACATATATAATGATCAAATAGGATAATCCTACAATAAGGAGGATATAAATGAAAATTGCAATACACGGACTTGGAAGAATGGGGTCTCAAATTGCTCAAAAGTTATCAGAAAACAACGAGATAAATGTTATCGCTCATAATAGGAGTAAAGAGCCTATTGACGCCGTAGTTAAATACGGGGCCATAGCGGCTTATACAAAAGAAGACCTTATTAAAGAATTTGGAAACCAAAGAGTTGTTCTTTGGTTAATGTTACCTTCGGAAATTGTTGATGATCAACTTAAAGAATGGCTCAAGATCTTACCTAAGGGGAGTTTAATTATCGATGGCGGAAACTCAGACTTTAGAAAAACTCAACAAAGAAACCAAATGCTTCAAAGCCAAGGTCATAGTTTTATCGACATTGGAGTAAGTGGAGGAGTATGGGGCTACAAAAATGGTTTTTCAATGATGTGTGGGAGCGACAAGACCGAAGATTATGATTCATTAAAGAATATTCTAATAACCCTCGCATCGCCAAATGGGGACTTCGACCTATATGGTCCAAGCGGTAGTGGCCACTTTGTAAAAATGGTCCATAACGCCATCGAATATGGGATAATGGAAAGCTTGGCTGAAGGCTATAGACTTATCAAGGAAGGTCCCATTAAAAACATTGATCTCGTAAAAGTATCGAGGGTTTGGCAACACGGAAGCGTTGTAACTTCTTGGCTAAACGAACTTACCGGACTAGCCTTGGCCGAAAATCCTAATCTAGAGGGCATCAACGGAGACGTTGCTCAATCCGGCGAGGCTTTATGGTCGCTGGAAGTAGCTAAAGAATTACAAATACCGATGCCAGCAATTGATGAATCATTTAAAGTAAGAATCGAATCCCAAAAAGGAAGTACCAATTTTTCCACTAAACTTCTTTCGGCCATGCGAAATAAATTTGGTGGACATAAATTAAACAATGAAGACTGAATTAAATTATTTAGAGAACAGTATATTAGTAATATTTGGGATAAGTGGAGATTTATCTAAAAGAAAAATACTCCCCGCTATTTACCATCTTATTAAAGATGGCATGGTGCCTAGTAAAACAATAATTATTGGGACTAGTCGAAAAGACGTATCTCTTGACGTTTTAATGAAAGACGTTGAATTGTGCGTTCTTGAAGAATCAAAGGTTTGCGATCAAGAAACTTTATTAAAATTTAAAAAAATGTTAAGTATTATTAAATTCGACCCAATCGACATGAATGATTATTTATTACTTAAAAAAAGATTTAACGACATAGAAGAACAATACAAAGAATGTTTTAATCGACTTTATTATTTATCTGTACCCCCAGATAGCGTAGAGCCGATTATTAAAAAACTTGGTCTAAGTGGACTTAATAAGAGTTGCCAGCATAATCAAGGGAAGAGTCGACTTTTAATTGAAAAACCTTTTGGAAATGATTTAAGTTCGGCTAGTTATCTTATTAAAGAAATTTCTAAGTTTTTTAAAGAAGATCAGATTTTTAGGATTGATCATTATCTAGCTAAAGAGACGGCTCAGAATATTTTTGCCTTTAGAAAACATAATCCAGTTTTTTGGAAACTATGGGATAAAAATTCAATTTCTTCAATTGAAATAAAAGCTTTTGAAAAAATAGGTATTGAAAATAGGGTTAATTTCTATGAACATATGGGAGCCTTAAAAGATTTAGTACAAAGTCATCTCCTTCAACTCTTAAGTTTAATAACCATGGAGATAGATCCTAACAAAAGCACTAAAAGTTCCGATATCCATAGCGCTAAATTAAAGCTTTTAACTCAAGTTATACCCCTTAATAAGAGAACTATTAAAGAATTAAAAGTGGGGCAGTATAAGGGCTACAAAAAAGAAGTATCTAACCCTAAAACTAAGGTCGAAACTTACATTAAATTAAAACTTGAGATTAATAATAAGCGGTGGCTTGGAACACCAATCTTTCTTGAAACGGGAAAAGCTTTGAATAAAAAAACTACTGAGATTAATATTAATTTTAAATCAAAGAATATTAAACAAACCAATACTTTAACTTTTCGGATCCAACCTAATGAAGGAATTGATATAAAATTAATTGTAAAAGAACCTGGCTTAATTGATAAATTAAAAGAGACTTATATGGATTTTAGTTATCAAACTACTTTTCATCAAAGTACTCACCCAGATGCCTACGAAAGAGTTTTAGTGGACGCTTTTAAAGGAGACCAGACCCTTTTTGCAACCAGTAGCGAAGTTATTGCTAGTTGGAAAATACTGGAGCCATTATTAAAATTTTGGGATAAAAATCCTAAAAAACTCATAATTTATAAAGAAGGCTTAAACCCTACTAATATTTAAAAGGCTTTTTTAAATATTGTCACTAATCTTCCTCACAAAATCTTCATAAGTTGATATAATAGGACAATGCCTACTGGCTTTCTACTTAACCTTATAATCATTTTGATTGTCATAATCTCAATATTTAGAGGTTGGACAATTGGGTTGATAAGGCAGCTTTTCTCGGCAATCGGTTTTTTTGGAGGTTTATTTTTAGGCGCCTATTTAGAACATTGGGTAGTCAATTTTGGACACTCTAATCTATCTAGAACAATTTACACTTTACTTTGCACTCTAGGATTAGCTTTTATCTTTCTAACTATTGGAGAGCTCATTGGTAATTATTTAAAACGACACATTACTTTTAAAGAAATAAATATTTTAGACAATATTTTGGGTAGCTTAACTAGTATAATTACTGTAACTATTAGTATTTGGCTGGCAGCTGCCATTTTAGGTTCAATGTCAATTGCGGGGATTAATTCCTTCGTTAATAGTTCTTCGATTGTACAAACTTTAAATAAGACCTTTCCAAATGCTCCGAACGTGATTCAAAAACTTGGAGCTATAATCGATCCAAACGGCTTTCCAAAGGTCTTCATAGGTAATGAACCAACTATTAATAGCAACGTTAGTTTGCCTAACTTAACTTCATTTCAAGCCGCTATAATTAATGACCAAGCTTCAGTCGTTAAGGTTGAAGGATTGGGGTGTGGAGGGATGGTTGAAGGCTCTGGATTCGTGGTAAGTAAAAACCTTGTTGCCACCAATGCCCACGTTATTGCAGGTATAAATCAGGTATATGTCTACGCTTCCAATGGATCACATCTAGCTACTCCAGTTTACTTTAATCCAAATCTAGATTTTGCTGTTCTTAGGGTAAATAATTTACAAGATAAACCCTTAAATATAGACTCAAACTCATTAAACAATGGTACTGACGAAATTGTTATGGGATATCCAGGGGGAGGTCCTTTAACTATAAAACCAGCGGTTATTTTAAGTGAATTAAACGCTGTCGGACTAAACATATACGGGCAAGGTAATGTTAATCGAAGTGTTTATGAGCTAAAAGCCGATGTTATCCCCGGAAATTCTGGAGGACCATTAATTGAAAAAAACGGTAGTGTAAGCGGGGTAGTATTCGCTCAATCAACAACATATAATGAGGTAGGTTACGCCTTAACCGCTAATCAAATCACAGGGCCCATTAATCAGGCTAAGACCGCCCAAAATAGAGTCAGCACCAGGAGTTGCGCCGAATAATAAAGGAGATAGAATGTCTATTAAAAAAAATGGTTTAAATAAAAGTCTAAGCATAATAATAATTATCTGTGCTACGATCGGTTTAATAGCTTCTTTGGCGTTATCATATGACCAAATACAAATTTTAAAGAACCCTAACTATCGACCTAGCTGTGATTTAAATCCAATCGTAAGTTGCGGGAATGTCATGCAAACGAGTGAAGGCGATGTTTTCGGTTTTCCAAATCCTTTTATAGGACTGGTGGCCTTTGGCGGTCTTTTAGCGATCGGAGTTGGCATGTTAGCAGGGGCAAAATACAAAAGATGGTTTATGCTATCTCTCGAAGCCGGAACCATCTTTGGACTAATCTTTGTCCATTGGCTATTTATTGAGAGTGTTTATAAAATTGGCGCCCTATGCCCATACTGCATGGCAGTTTGGGTCATTACAATCATAAGTTTTTGGTACATAACCTTATATAACATCGACAACCAATATATAGTCTTGAAAAACAAGAACTTAATTAAATGTTATAAATGGGTAAGAAAACATCATTTAGATATAGTTGTGCTTTGGCTATTAATTATTGCCGCTTTAATTATTAAACATTTTTGGTATTATATAGGCCATCATTTATAGACCGTTACTGGCTTCTAAGGGCATCAATAGGTTCTTTTTGAGCAGCCTTAAAGGCCGGGAAACTACCAAAAATAATTCCTATTGAAGTTGAAATTATAAGAGCTAGGATAACTATTGTTACGGTTATAGAGGGTTGTATGTTGGTGAATACTCTTAAAATTAAATCGATTAAATAGGCAACGATGATTCCAATAATCCCACCGATTGCTGAAAGAGTGGTGGACTCTACTAAAAATTGCTCTAAGATTTGTCTATTAGTCGCCCCTAAGGCCTTTCTAATTCCTATCTCATGAGTCCGTTCGGTAATAGATACGAGCATTACATTCATAATACCTATTCCGCCAACTAACAGTGCAATTGCCGAGACTCCAACCACCAACTTAGTTATTAAGTCTAAAATGGATGTATTACTAGCTAAGTTTTGATCTTGATTTAAAACTCGAAAATCATTTTGACCACCATGGCTTGCTAAAAGTCTCGAGTTAATCGCTTTTTGAACTTGAAGAGTTTGAGAAGGGTCTTTGGGTAGGGCTAGAATTTCATAGGTAGTGACAGTACTATTAGTCATTTGTTGTGAATTACCATAACTAATAAAAAGAGCTTTATTAAACTCTGCGCCGCTACTAAGAGGGGTTGGGGGGAAAGGATTTAAGATCCCCTTTACCACAAACGGCTGATTATTAATTAAAACTGTTTGGCCCAAAGGAACATCTTCATTGAATAAATCAATAGCAGCCTGACTGCCAACCACTACCTGATTATCCATATTACCAGTACTTCTTAAAAAGTTCCCATATGACAAGCTTTGATTTAAAAGATTAACAAAGTTTGGTGTTGTTCCAATCACAAGTCCTTTTTTATATTTTCCACCGCTACCATTAATGCTAGCAGTCATTGCAGACAAGGGAACTGCCTCCTTAACTCCTTTAGTGTTAGCAACTCTAGATAGGTCAATTGAGCTTAACGACCCAGAGACATTAATGCCAGACAATAAAGCCAAACTATTTAAACTTGAACCACCAATTTGAATATTGTTAGGTCTAATAGTTAGGATATCCGAACCATTGTGTTGAATTTGACCAAGAACCTGAAGTTTAACTCCTTCAGAGATACCAACTACTAAAATAAACGAGGTTACACCTATAATAACGCCCAGCATCGTCCAAAAATTACGCAGTTTAGCGTTTCGAAATGCATTAACGGCTGATTTTATTTGTCCATCATTTAATATTTTCATTTTCTAGCCAACCTTTTTTTCTTCTTCGACTTCTTCTTGGGAGAAGCTTTAGGTTCAATAGCTTTAACTAGGGCTGAAACACCAGCCAAATCATCATCAATTGATTTTACCGGTAAAGTATAAAGTACTTTACGAGCACGAGGAGCAACACGCCCAATAGCCGTATTCTCATCATGTATAATATTTCCATCGTGCATATAAACAACTCTTGAAGCATATCTAGTTAGTTCAGGATTATGTGTTACAAAAATTACCGTATTTCCCATGGCATGAATCTCACTTAAAAGCTCCATGACAAGTCTTGAGCCAGCACTATCTAAATTACCAGTTGGTTCGTCGGCTATTATTATTTTAGGGTTATTAACTAAAGCCCTAGCAATAGCAACGCACTGAGCTTGGCCCCCGCTTAACTGAGAAGGATAAAAATATTCTCGGCTTTTTATTCCAACTCGATCTAGAATATTACTAGCCATTTTATATCTTTTGGACTGACTTATCCCCTTATAGGCTAAGGGAAGGGAAACATTATCGATCACGTTTAATTTAGTTAACAAATTAAATGACTGAAATATAAACCCAATAGAATCTCTTCTAATCTTAGCGGCTTGATTACTTCTAAGTCTCGATACACTTTTATTTTCTAATACGTATCGTCCTTGACTGGGTCTATCTAATAGGCCTATTACATTCATTAAAGTACTTTTACCGGATCCACTCGGTCCCATAACCGCTACAAACTCTCCTTTATCTATAACCAAACTAACTTCATCTAGAGCCACGGTGGTGGCATCGCCAAACCCATAAATCTTTGAAACATTGTCTAATTTGATTAAAGCCATTCCATATAGTTTAACTTCTTATTTGAGGTAACTGCAAGGTGATTTTGTAGTAATTTTTATAGTGTAGCAAAAATTAAAAGACTAAGGCATAATGTTTATAGTCTGGAGGGGTCGCCTAGTGGCCTATGGCGCACGCTTGGAAAGCGTGTTGGGTTTATAGCCCTCGAGGGTTCGAATCCCTCTCCCTCCGCCAATCTTTGAATTCCACCATATCTTTAATATCTACGAATTGTTCTTTATACCAATAAACTAGCATATTTGTGTCTAATTCCAGATTAGTAACTATGAAGTTTAGTAGTAAGTGTTTTAAGGAAGTTTTTCAAGTTCATCATTAAATATGTCAAAAGCTCTATTATAGACTTCTAAAATATATGACTCTCCTAACATAAAAGCCTTATCCCAATTAGAGTAATCTTCTAGTTATTGTAATGTGGTTTTGTTTACCTTTAATCTCCTTAACCATCCTTTTAAAGACATCCATACGAGAGTAGAATCAAATGTTAAGTAAGACGTAAGGGATTATCAATTTTTTTTGCTTCTTCAAAGTATGTTTTTATTGCATGTTTAACTATAGCAATGGCTTGCTTACGTCGGTTCTTGTCGGTGAATAATTCTTGGTACTTGTTTTGAAGGGCCATGCAAATAAATTTAGATATATGCAAGGAACAGTCAACTTGACTTTCGAGTCTAGAGATTATTCCGTTCGATACTGCCCGCTCAGCCATTGTTTTAGTACCCATTATGCGCGATGAGCTTTTCGCACCAACTACAGACCAACTTATTTCACCGTCTATCATTAAGCCATCAGATGCAAATTGGGTTATAGCTTCTATTACACTTTCTCTAAAATTAATTTTCCATTCAGGCTCTTTTATTTTAGTGACTTCTTCTCTAGCAGGAACTGGAAGCGGTGATTTGACGGGCTGGACCTTAGGTTCTAAGACAATTACGTCTCCAGCTACAGCTATTGCGTCATCAGATGTTGATAGTAGGGTTACTTTAACTTCTGGTTCCTCAGCAATCTCTGGAGCCTCGTCATCATTTAGTTCACACGCAACATCAAGTTTATCGCTATTATCCAGGTCTTCATGGGTAGATTCGAATACTACCGTATGCCAACCATCATTTACCCATTCAACTTTTTCATCACAATGTACTACTCGTTCTTTTCGTTCTAGTTCACTAAGAGGGACGGCCCTAAAGACGGGATTATTTCTTCCAATTTGCTTGCCATCAGTCGATCTATAGCTTCTGCGTTCACCCCGTTGGAATACCAAGCCTTCCTCGTTTAGTAACTTACCGATAATACCCACTTTGCCTAGTTCGAAGTTAGAAATTAAAGCACTAACTCTCATTCGCCTATTAGGCTCATCATCACCATAGATAATTAAACCTAGGTCTTCAAGTGTGAAAATATGTTTTGGCTCCTCGGCTAGTAATAGAGCCAATAATTCGCTAGCATCTCGTAATACATCCTCGGGATAATCTTTAAGAACTCGCTCAGTGATTTCTTGTTTCGTTAATCTAATTGGTGAATCGGGGAAGTCATCAACTTCAATTAGTCTATCCGTTTTTACTTTTTCAAGTCTCTTTGTTGATGCTAAACGTGGAATTGGCCAGCTTCTACCTGATATATCTATCATTTCTTCTAGACCTTCATACTCACCCTGAAGTGCAATAACCTCAGCTTCAGCTTCTTGCCGCGCTTCATCCAATAATCTATGTTCTAGTTGAACAGTAAGTTCTGTTAATTTAGGCACTAACCCAGGCAGAACTTCTGATAAAAATTGTTTTTCTCTAAGTATTAAGTCGATTTTTTCTTTCTGCTGCTGCTCAATATCAGACAATTTAGTTGTCGCCGCTCCTAATGCCTTTTCTAAAGCTCTTGTTCGTTCAGAGAGCTCTCTAAAAGGAGTTTGTTTTTCAGCCTTGACTAGTTCATTAAAAGCATGCTCTTGCTCAGTAGTAAGATAATCCGTAGCTAACTCTTGGAATGGTTTTACGGTTAACTGACCACCTTCGATCAAATCTGAATAAATCTGATTCTGCTCATCAATGCGGCTAGCAAATTGACCAGTTTGCTCAAAATGACTTCTATTTTGTTCAAGCCACTGGCTAGTTGTCGGTTCTTCACCTGGCATAGAATAAATCCAAAATTAACTTGACTATGATAACATACATTAGCATATTAGTAAAGTACCTGACTAAACATAGTTTGCTTCCTTAAAAACGTTTCCTATTAATTTTCAATTAAACGGTTTATAGCTAGTTTATTAGAGTTCCAACAATATTACCCTGAGCTACTTTTAGAATATTGTCATTCTTCATTGGGTTAAATACAATTATCGGAACATTTTGTTCCATTGCAAGCCCTAGTGCAGCTTTATCCATAACTTTAATCTCATTATTTGAAACAGCTTCGTCAAAAGTTATGCTCTCTAATTTCTTGGCGTCTTTATACTTGGCTGGATCTCGATCGAATACACCGTCTACCTTAGTTGCTTTTAAAACTACTTCGGCATCAAGCTCTAAGGCGAAACTAACCGCAGCTGTATCGTGAGTAAAATAGGGTCTGGCCGTTCCTCCTGCCACTATAACAACTCGTCCAGCCTCTAAATGTTTCTCAGCTCTTCTAAATGAAAACGATTCAGCGACTTGTTCAGCATAAATATTGCTTAAACATCTTGTTTGTATTCCATTGGACTCAAATATATCAGTTAGGCACATTGAATTAATAAGACCACTCAACATTCCCATTTGATCAGCTGTAACTCTTTTAATGCCATTTCCGGCAACTTCTGCTCCACGTATCATGTTGCCACCACCTACAACTAATATAATTTGGCAACCGCCAGCAACTACTTTTTTAATTTCTTTAGCTAAAAAATTAGCAATTTTTGGATCAACTCCAAACTCATACTCACCAGCAAGTTGCTCACCAGATATTTTTATTAAAATTCTTTTGAACGAATTTAGCTTCATCTAAATTAAGAGTCTAGCAAATAAATTTTAACAAAGCTATACTTTTTAATATAAATGAAAATATATTCTTGGAAC
Organism: Candidatus Saccharimonadota bacterium; assembly: GCA_027371845.1. Taxonomy (GTDB): domain Bacteria; phylum Patescibacteriota; class Saccharimonadia; order Saccharimonadales; family UBA4665; genus JAJZMH01. Next base: position 71,404 of record DAHXLD010000010.1, on the reverse strand, counting down.
GTAAATGGTATTAGGGCGGTTTTAAAAAAAGGTGCTTTTCATGAATTTATCAACAAAGAAAATCCAGATATTATTTGCCTGCAAGAAATAAAAGCCAAACCCGATCAAATAGACTTAGACTTAAAGCATTATCCCTTTGCTTATTATTATGCTGCTCAAAAGTTAGGTTACTCGGGTACTGCCATACTAAGCAAAATAAAACCCTTAAAAGTAATTGAGGGTATTCCAGAGAGTTTAATAAAAAAACATAAAGTCGACGAAGATCGTTATGGAAATCCAAACCTTGAGGGTAGAGTTCTTAGCGCTGTCTTTAAAAACTTTATTCTAGTTTGTGTCTACACCCCAAACGCCAAAGACGATTTAAGCAGGCTCGATCTTAGATATAAGAAATGGGATCCTGCTTTCATTGAATACATGAAACTACTAGAAAAAGACAAACCAGTTATATTTTGCGGGGATCTTAACGTGGCTCATAAAGAAGAAGATCTAGCTAATCCAAAACCAAATATGGGCAAAAAGGGTTTTACAATCGAAGAAAGAGTAGGCATAGATAAGATTCTAAAAGCTGGATTTATAGATAGTTTCAGAGAATTTAAAAAAGGCAACGGGTATTACACTTGGTGGTCATATTTTGCGAATTCAAGAGCCCGAAACGTTGGGTGGAGAATAGATTATTTTATGGTATCAAAAAGAATTAAAAATCTTTTAAAAGAATCCGCCATCCATCCTGAAGTATTTGGCTCTGATCATTGTCCAATAAATATTAATGTTGCTCTAGATGAATAATTTAAATTGGCAAAAACAAACCTTAGACTCTCCGCTTTTTGAAGATATAATTTGGGAAAAACCAGAAAATAAGCTATTAAGCGGGAAGTATTTAATTGTAGGCGGCAATTCTCACGAAATTACTAGTACTGCTCAAATTTATGAAAACTTAACTAAAGTAGGATCATCAAATATTTTAGTGGCTATTCCTAATACTCTTAAAAAATTAGTCGACCATATGGACTTAAAAATTAGCTACTTACCATCAAACCCTAGTGGCAGTATCGGATTAAAGGCAACCGCCGAATTACTTGATCTTGCCAATCAAGTAGATATTACTATTATTGCTCAAGACCTTGGCAAGAACAGTGAAACCGTTTTAACTTTAGAACATTTTCTTGCTAAAAACACTGGGCTTTTATGTTTTACTTCAGAAAACATTATAATCCTAGAAGATTTAGATATATCTTTAAACGAAAAAATTCTCTTAGTAACAAGTTTTTCGAACCTTCAAAAATTACTTAGTAAAAAATATGGAATCATCATTAAAAAGTTAGATGAACTTTATGTAATATTAAATACCTTAAAAGAATTTAATATTAAACATCCCGTAAATATAGTATGCGTCCATGAGGACATAATAATTGTTGTTTCAGAGGGAAGGGTATCGACTACCAAAATACCCAACGATAAGACAGTTTCAATCGAACTATTATCAGCTTCAGCTTCTTTTTATATGGTCAATTACCCCACTAAAACTTATCAGGCAATAAGCAGCGCAGTCTATGAAGCTTTAAAAAATTAAATTGTTAGAAATTATACGACTATATTCAATATTCTAATTTAGATAGAAAACTTTAATTACATTTATATACGATCGAATAGCCTATTTAGAAACTTAGGATCTTCGTGGTCTACTAAATGAGCATCATTATCTAGCCCAGATATTTTCTCCATTTCGCTATCAGATAGCTCAAAATCGAACACATCAAAATTTTCCTTAATTCTTTCTTTATGAACTGACTTAGGGATAGAAACTATAGATCTTTGAATATGCCACCGCAACACAACCTGACTGATAGTTTTATTATGACTTTCAGCTATCTTACTTAAAGTATTATTAGTAAAGATGCCGTGCTGACCTTCGGCAAAAGGCGCCCAACCTTCATGAACTATTCCGAACTCATCCATTATTTTTTTAGTTTCAATTTCCTGATTGAAAGGATTTGTTTCCACTTGGTTAACCATTGGAATGCTATCAATACCAAGAATCTTCCGATTAGTTAGCACAAAGTTGGTAAGTTTGGCACTATTAAAGTTCGAAACTCCAATCGCCTTAACCTTACCGGCCTTATAAAGTTCAGTCAGAGCCTTCCAAGCCCCAAAAATATCACCAAACGGTTGATGAATTAAGTATAAGTCGAGATAATCCAGTCCTAATTTATCCAGAGATGTTTGATAAGCAATTTTGGCTTTTTGGTAAGAAGCATCAGCAATCCACAGCTTACTAGTTACAAATATCTCCTGTCTTGATAAGCCACTTTTCTTGATAGCTCGTCCTACGGCTTCTTCGTTTTGATATGAAGCTGCCGTATCAATCAAGCGGTAACCAGTTCTAAGAGCGGTAACGACACTTTGCTCAGCTTCCTCATTAGTCATTCTAAATACCCCAAAACCCAATATTGGCATCTTGATACCGTTAGACAAATTTACTGCTGGAATTTGATTCATGTTAACCCTCTAATTGTTATACGTTTCATATTAATATGTCGAACTAAAAAGGACATTTTATTAACTAAGTCACAATTATTTGGTGGGCGAGGAGGGAATCGAACCCTCAATCCGAAAGGAACACGATTTTGAGTCGTGCGCGTATACCAGTTCCGCCACTCGCCCAAAAAATGGACATTGTTAAAATTCTAAAGTTTAGCTTTGTAGAGGTCATTGTACTATAATTAACGTAGTATATCTATTTAAAAATTTAGATTAGAAACTTTATTTAACGAACTATCGATGGATGATCAACAAAACAAAAAAAATTCGGCAGCAGACCTAATTAGAAGAAAACTTGAAACTATCTATGCCTCTATTGAGCCCAACTTTAAAGAAGAAGCCAAAGAAGCCGAGAATAACGACAAGCCAAGTAAACATCAGGCTTTCATAAATAGCCTAGTCCACTCCGGGAAAGATGTCGCCACCATTCAGACAGAATGGCATAATTACTATCTATCGCTAGGAGAAGAAGATAAAAAACAAGTTTGGAAAGAATTCTACGAAAGCAACAAAAATCTTAAACAACCGTCTGAAGGAATAGATTCCTTTGAAAAAAATATGGCTAAACAAAAAAACGAGCTCATATCATCTAATCGTTTCAAACCTTCAAAACATCAATCTTTGACTCAAAATTTACATTCTAAAATTAGCTCTAGAGGCCGCCTTAAATTAAAGCATCACGTTCAATCGCTTATTTTTGGACTAGGATTAGGCTTAATGGTGATCTTTATTTTTATGTTCGGATTCTTTAATGAAGTTTTTATTGCCCCCCTGATTCAACCTAGCCGAAACATTACCGCTGTCCCAATAATTGTCGGTTCAGATAATTTAGTGGCAAGTTCAAGTCCTCAAGTTATAATTCCAAAAATTAATGTTCAAATACCCGTCAATTATAGCGTCAACACAACTAACGAAAATACTATTGAAAACTTTCTCGAAGACGGTGTCGTACATTACCCAACAACCGTCTTGCCAGGCCAATTAGGGAATACGGCATATTTTGGTCACTCTTCAAATAATATATTTAATCCTGGTAAATATAAATTCGCTTTTGTTTTACTTCACACCATGCAAACGGGGGATACATTCTATCTAACCTATAACGATACACTTTATGTCTACAAAGTTATTTACACTAAAATTGTTTCGCCAAATGACGTGTCCGTATTGAACTCGGTGGCTGGCCAACAAGCAACAGCAACACTGATAACGTGCGATCCTCCGGGAACCAGCATAAATCGTTTAGTAGTCGTAGGGCAACAAGTAAGCCCATCAGTTACGACTGACACCGCCCCGACTCAAAGCTTAACCAGCCTTAGCTCTCCTTCATACTTACCGGGAAATGGCCCAACCCTTTGGGATAGATTCATAGGCTCCGTAGAAGGCAAGGTTCTAGTTATTGTTATACCCCTTGGTATCGTTATCTATATACTACGAAAAATAAACAAAAAGCGTCGAGGTTAAGAAGCTATCAGAGAAGTTTTAGTGAGATTAAAACTTGAATTTTTAGAGCTTTGATTCAAAGTGAAGATATACTTATAGTTAGGATCAAAAAAAGGTGAATAATTTGGGGATGCGTCTTCAAGAGTTTGAGCATAATTATGGTCATATTCAAATATAACTAGTTTGCCCCCACTGATATAAGCCAGACGATCTCCATCCATCCAGACCGCATGGGCTTGAGGAGCCTGAAGGGGCAGGATGCTGTTATAGTTATAGCCGTGTTGATTGACTATATCAAAAACTCCAAACTGACTTCCATTCTCGGCCATAATAAATTGAGCATTATTAGAAAAACTTAAATAATTAGGATCTTTAACGAACAAAACCTGAGAAGGAATCGGCATTTGCTTAGGGTTGTTAATGAGCTGGGAGACCGGATCTCTATAGATATATACTTTACTTTCACCTTGAGACCCGCAAGCAACATAAATAACTCCGTTATAGCTAGCTTCATTTAATAAATAACTGGAACCACTTAAAAAGGTTTTAATGTGGTAATAGGAATTACCGACTTTTTCTTCAATAAAGACTTTTCCGACAGGTGCTCCTTTGGCCGTAGCGTAGAGTATTGTATTAATTAAATAGGGATCAAAGTTAATAACATTGTTTAAAACAACCGTAGACTGAGTTGGAGCAGACAAATTAACTTCAGAAAGGCTCTGACTGGCCGAATTTAATAAATAATATTGATCATAATTATCATTAACCATACTAAGCGATGTAAACGGGGTAGTGCTAAAGGTCTGAGTTAAATTAACTGATTGGCTAGGATTATTAGTATCTAGTAAAATATATTCGTCTTTTCCGTCATAAAAATGTTCCAAAAGAACATGCTGGTTATCATTCGCCCAGGACACTACCTGCCAACTCTCCGAAGATGTTGCATTTGAAACTATATTTGTTGGTAAACTAATTTGAGTAGGAGGCTGAGTTAAATTATTAAGATCATACAAATCAAAGTTATATTTTGTGTTTGGAATCATTATAAGAAGCCATTGTTTACTTGGACTCTGAGACCCCAAAGGAGGAGCACTGGGATAATTTTTGACATTAGTTGTTTTTAGGGTATTGGGGATTAAAAGAGGATAGTCAAAGTAAACTATCGAACCCCCATCTATCTCTATCCGGCGATTCCATGTTCGATAACCACTTAATGATAGGCTAAAATTATATATTCCTGAAGGAAGGGTAAAGCTAGTATTAGTTGTCGTTCTAAACTTTCCGTTAATATAAATGTTAGCTGGATTAGGTGTTGACGAAAGATAGATTAAACCATTCTGAATAACCTGACCGTTTTGATTTATGCCATATCCATATGATTCATAAACTAATACGATCGTTCCAATTAAAATAGCCACCGATATTAGAAAATAGCCACTATAAAGTAGCACCTTGTGTTGAAAATTCTTCTTGGGATCTAAAAAGTCCATTAATTAATAATACCTAAAAAAACTGTAAAAAAGATATATTTAAATTATCTTACCTATTGCCGATAATCACAAGTAGTATTAATATATATTAAGAACTTATTTGAGGGTAAACAAAGATCTAAATAATGGATAAAAATTATCAGAGCCAACAAAGTTCAAGTAGTAAATACATGGATTTTAAAGTCTATGCTGATGTTAATCATATTAAGCATAGAAATCTCCAAAAATCCAATACTCTTATGCGAAACAGTGTCAAGAACCCCTTAGGATCAAATGTTTCTATTAACACCGTTTCGGGAAACATTTCAACTAACGATCAACCTCAAAAAGAAGACCCTCAAGAATATGAATCTAAGCTTGACGGGTACGTACACAATAGACATCCTAGAAATTACAAAATACCTAGAAGTGAATTAATAAGTCGATTCAGCTCAACCGCCAATACTCAGACCGAGGATCAGCCTCAACAAGTTTTTTCAACTAATTCAAGCCTTGTGTTAACTGATCAAAATCTAGAATTTAGTAATACATCTAAAATAGAAACCGACAATCAAGAATCTGTCCCAAATTCTTTAGATAATACTCCCCAACTAGCCAAAAATATTTTTGAAGAAGCCCTAAGAACCACCCCCATTCCAGAACAAGCTATGTACCTTAAATATTCCAAGCCTTTAAAATCAAAACATAAGAAACAAAAAAACCATAAATTTTCAGTTTTAGTTTCAAGTCTTTCGGTCTTAGCGATAGCATTAATAATAGGCGGGATATATCTTGGGCATAATCTTAATAAAGTTTCTCTATACTTAGCTGCTTCGAGAGCAGGGTTTAGTCCTACCGTTTCCAGCTACAACCCCTCTGGATTTAACTTAAGCACCGTAAGCTCAGCCTCAGGAATCGTTGAAAGTACTTTTAAAAGTAATTCCGATTCAAGAACTTATTCAATTATCGAGAAAAAATCTAATTGGAATAGTAGTGATCTTTTAAATAATTATGTTATTAATAGAGCTGGACTGAATTATCAAACCATAACTCAAAATAATTTAACAATATACACCTATAATGGCAATTCTTTAGCCACCTGGACCCATAACGGAATTTGGTATATTGTTCAAGACAACAACTCCTTAAGTGTTCAACAAATTATTGAAATTGCCGCCACCATGTAAAGATGTTTTTGTATTAAATCTTTATCCTATATAATAAGTTTTAGTGAATAAAATACGTACTCGATTTGCTCCAAGCCCCACAGGCTTTCTACATGTAGGTAGTCTAAGAACTGCTCTTTTTGCGTGGCTAATGGCTAAACAAAATAATGGTGATTTTATTTTAAGAATCGAAGACACCGATAAGAGCCGTGAAGTTGAAGGTTCAATTGAGCACATCATAAAATCCCTTAAAGCTCTCGGACTAAATTATAACGAAGGACCCGATATTAAGGGGCCTTACGGACCATATCGACAGAGCGATCGTTTAGATATTTATAAGGAATGGGCCATGAAGCTTGTCGACAAGGGAAGGGCTTATAGCGAAATATACAGTGAGGAAGAACTTCAAAACTTTCGAAATGAGGCTAAACAGTCTAAAGAACCTTTTCTTTATAGAAACTTTCGACCAAAAAAACTTAATGGGTACAAGGAAGGCCAAGCTTTACGTTTTAAGAGTGAACCAAAAGAATATTTATATAACGATTTAATTTATGGTGATCTTAAAACACCCAAAGAAGCAATTGATGATTTTATAATCTTAAAGAGTGACGGTTACCCAACATATAACTTTGCTCATATTATTGATGATTATTTAATGAAAATAACTCATATAATTAGATCTAGTGAGTTCTTGGCGAGTGTTCCAAAATTTTTAAATCTCTACGAAGCTTTAGAAATTGATCCACCAAAGATGGCAACAGCCCCGGCCGTATTGGGGCCTGACGGTAAAAAGAAATTGTCCAAACGAGATAATGCTAAAGATATTTTAGAATACCTAAACGAAGGCTACCTTAAAGATGCTCTTATTAGCTTTATGGCAACTTTAGGCTGGAACGACGGTACTAGGCAAGAGATATTTAGTGTCGATCAATTAATTCAAAAGTTTTCGATAAATAAGGTTCAGAGATCTCCGGCTAATTTTGACGAAAAAAGACTTTTATATATTAATGGTTATCTTATTAGAAATTTAGATTTAGATGAATTGCAGGTATTAAGTAAAAGTTTTTGGCCAAAAGAAGCTCAAAACTATCAGGAATCATATCAAAGAAAGGTTCTTGCTTTAATTCAAGAACGATTAAAATACTTAGGCGAAATAGAAGCTTTGAGTCTGTTCTTCTTTAAAGAATTAGACGTTAATAAGAATCTTATCAAAGACAATAACAAGCTTAGAGAGTTTACTAACGAACAGATAATAAAAATGCTTGAAGCTTCTTTAGAAGTATTATTAGAAAGTGATTTTGAAGTGGACGACTTACAACTTAAACTTAACGATTTATTACAAAAACTAAATCAAAAACCCGCTATTCTATTTAGTTTAATAAGAATTGCAACCACTCAAAGTCCCTCAAGTCCAGGGCTATTTGAGACTTTAAATCTTCTCGGCAAAGATCGATCCTTAAACAGAATTAAACAACAGATCTCAGCCCTAAATAATTGAATTTAAATGGATCATTAATTAACCTTTAAGTTTAAGTAATTAATTATATTATTACCTAGATCAAAAGACTTGAGTCTAAATTATAGCTGAATAAAACATTAATAAATTGTTTTTTAATCTATAGAGTAAAGCATAAGCATTTGGTACAATAGATCTTATGCAAGATGAAAATTTTAAAACTCCCGAAGAAATAGCTACTCAAGAAGGCGATCAAGCAGCTACACCTATCATAAATAACGATTCAAAAAAGGACATAATTATGCCTAAAAAACCAAAATTTAAATTAACCAAGAAACAAATAATTATCATAGTAGTAATTGTGGTTTTAGTTATAGCCGGGATTATTTCGTTTTTGTTAATTAATTCAAAACCCTCCAAAGCGCCAGAGCCTCAAGTGGTAACAAAAAAGCAAATAAAACCAGTCTCAAATTTAGTCCCATCAAATTTAACCGGTTTACCAGTTAACCCAGCCTTAAACAAACTACCCGTTACGGCCGTAATGATCGAAAACAGTCTAGCGGCAAGACCTCAATCTGGGCTAGGTCAAGCAGGGGTGGTCTTCGAAGCTTTAGCAGAAGGTGGCATAACCAGATTCATGGCCCTATACCAAGATACCGCTCCAACTTATGTTGGACCAGTGCGAAGTGCTCGACCATACTATGTTCAGTGGGCTTTAGGATTTGATGCGGCCTATGCCCATGTTGGAGGAAGCCCACAGGCTTTGACTGACATTCAAACGTGGGGCGTTAAAGACTTAAACCAGTTCTTTAATGGCTCCTATTACACTAGAATAGCCTCCCGCTACGCCCCTCATAATGTCTACACTTCAATTGCTAATTTGCATAATCTTGAGGCTCAAAAAGGATTTGGTCAAAGCATCTTTACGAGTTGGCCACGAACTCCAGCTAGCCCCCTAAAAAGTCCGACCGCTACAAAAATAGGTCTAACTCTTTCTGGGCCAGACTATAACCCCTCCTATTTATATGACGCCTCGACCAATAGCTATAACAGAAGTGAAGCTGGATCACCTCAAATTGGAACCGACACTAATAAACAAATAAGTCCAAAAGTTGTTATTGCCATGGTAATCCCAGAAACTAACGGACCCCTAGATGCAACTGGAGCCTATTATTCCGATTATTCGATTATTGGCAGTGGTCAGGTTTATGTATTTCAAAACGGTGGAGTTCAAATCGGACAGTGGACAAAAAGTAGCAACACCTCCCAAATTAGTTTTACCAATAGCAATGGCCAACCTCTAGATTTAATCCCTGGTCAAGTCTGGATTACAGCTGTTTCCTCGAGCTCTTATGTAAGTTATTCCAATTAGCATGGATGACTTCCAAAGATATTTAAATAAATTTAAGATAAGACTCTTGGTGAGCTTACTTATTGAGAATCTAATTATAGTAGGGTTAATATATTTAACCGTCCATTATTTAAATATTGGCCTAAAGGAAACCTTAATAATTGCTTGTTTATTATCCTTTTTCTTAAGCTTAGTAACTACCTTGATGCTAAGTAATGGCCTAACTTCTCCATTAAAACAACTTCGTCAAGCGATTCTACATATTAGTCCGAGCTATAATCAACCGATTGGAGCCCCCGACACCAATAAACTAACCCTTGGAAGAGAATTAGTAAGTAATCTTATTTCCCAGCTTTATCAAATTGCATCAGTTGCCAATAAAAACGCTACTGAAATTGAAAAAACTAAATATGATCTATCTAGGGATTTTATGGCCAACAATATTCCTTTACCGATCTTTGTTCTAGACAACAATGAAAATATTAAATTTGCCAATAAAATAGCTGCTCAATATTTAGGTATAGAAGTTAACGATTTAATAAATAAAAATATTTACACGATTCTCGATATGTCTTTCCCGACAAATAATACTTTTGATTATTGGCTTAAAGAAGTTAAGGGGAACACTGCTAATAGCTCTAATCAATGGGAGAGGGTAAAGCTTAATATTAGAGATCAACACCCAACTCTATACTTTGATCTTTCGGCCTATTATAACGTCGGCAACCCTGAAGGTTACTGCACGATATTAACTTTATTTGATCACACCAAACAATACTCTCAAGACGATCAATCCATTAGCTTTGTGGCTTTGACCGTTCACGAACTTAGAACTCCCCTAACTCTTCTGAAGGGTTACGTAGAAGTCTTTAATCAAGAATTCAAGGGCAAGTTAAATCCAGAAATGGATTCATTCTTAGATAAGATGAGAGCCTCAAGCGATCAATTAACGGCATTTGTTAATAATATCTTAAATGTCGCTAGAGTAGATAATGATCAAATGGAACTTAAACTCCAGAAAGAAAACTGGTCTGAAGTTTTAAATCAAGCTATTGATACGATCGATTTACGGGCAAAAGTTAGAAACATCGCCCTAGAAAGAGATATCGCAACCGATCTTCCCGAGGTTGGAGTTGATAGATTAAGCATCCAAGAAGTCGTTTTAAATCTAATCGATAACGCTATTAAATACAGCAACGACTCCAAAGTAATTAAAATTAAAAGCTCCTTAAATGGTGAAGGCTTAGTTGAAACAACCGTTCAAGACTTTGGAAGAGGTATTCCAGAAAGCATAATATCTAAACTGTTTACCAAGTTTTATAGAGATCACCATAATCGGGCCCAAGTTGGGGGAACTGGTTTGGGCTTATATTTATCAAAAGCTATAATTACCGCCCATCAAGGTAACATATGGGTTCACAGTAAAGAGGGGGATGGTAGCATTTTTGGTTTTAGTGTTTTGCCATTCGAAAAGCTAAGTCAAGAACAAAAGAATCTTTCAAATGATGATCTAGTCAGAAGCGCTCACGGCTGGATTAAAAATCATTCATATTATAGACGTTAATTTTTTAAAAAAATGTTAAAGTTATATCATGGAAGAAAATAAAGAAATCAGAAAAATACTTGTCATAGAAGATGAACATTTCATTGGAGAACTTTATACTAGGGCCCTAAATAAATCTGGATATGAAGTTAAGGTAATTGCTGATGGGGTAGAGGCTCTCAAAGAAGCTCAGACCGACTACTACGACATAATATTATTAGATTTAATGATCCCCAACCTAACTGGTATAGAGCTTCTAGATATTTTAAGAGACAAAACTAAAACACCACACTTAAGAGCTAAGGTTATTATCACAACTAATCTTGAACAAAGAGAGGATGTTAAGACAAAAATCGAAAGTCAAGCTGACGGTTATATCATTAAAGCCGAGCTAACCCCAATGGAACTTGTCGAGTTTTTAAATAAAATTAAACTTTAAACTTAAGATGAAAAAAAATATAATTGAAAGAACCATTGAGGCTCCGGCGAGAGGACTTCAAAAAGGAATAGACTCTAGTCAGAAAATTGCTAACTCTATACCTTATTCAAAAAATCTATCTATCCAAAAAGCTAAAGACTACTGGTATACTCTTGGTCCTGGTTTAACGACTGGAGCGTCTGACGACGATCCAAGCGGAATAGCGACATATTCTCAAGCAGGAGCCCAGTATGGCTTTAAATTACTTTGGTTAGCTGGCTTTACCTTTCCTCTAATGGCTGTAATCCAAGAAATGTGTGCCAGAATAGGTTTAGCAACCGGGAAGGGATTAGCTAGTAACATTAGAGCCCATTTTGGAAAAAGAATATTATACCTAAGTACCATCTTTTTATTTGCCGCCAATACATTTAATATTGGGGCAGATATTGGAGCTATGGCTAACGCCCTTCAACTATTAAGGCCAAGCCTTAACTTTGGACTATTAGTAGTCCTTTTTACTTTATTTATTATTGTGGTTCAAATATTTACACCCTACGCAAGATACGCCAAATATTTAAAATGGTTGGCCCTTATTTTAGTTACTTATATTTTATCAGCGATCTTAGCTAAACCAGATTGGCACACAATTCTAAAACATTCAATAATACCAACTTTTACAATTTCTAAAAATAGTATCCTTCTTATTTGTGCCGTTTTGGGAACAACAATCACTCCGTATCTTTTTTTCTGGCAAACCTCTCAAGAAGTAGAAGATGAGATTGCCGCTGGACAAACTACTATAGCTCAACGAAAGGAAACAAGTAAACAAGACATTAGAAGCATGAGAATAGATGTTTGGTCTGGAATGTTCTTAAGCAATGTCGTTATGTTTTTTATAATTGCCGCTTGTGCAAGCGTCTTGTTTACTCACGGCATTACCGACATTAACACAGCCTCTCAAGCCGCCGAAGCCCTAAGGCCTTTTGCCGGAAACTTATCTTTTTGGCTTTTTGCCATTGGGATTTTAGGTGTTGGTCTTTTAGCGATACCTGTTTTAGCTGGATCTAGTGCCTATGCCATAAGTGAAACCCTAGGGAAAAAACAAGGCTTAAGCAAAAAGCTTCGACAGGCTTATTCTTTCTATGGAGTTATCATAATTTCGATGTTAATTGGCCTTGGGATTAACTTTATAGGTCTTAACCCAATTAAAGCTTTAATCTATTCAGCCGTATTGAATGGAATTGTGGCTCCAATAATATTAGTTCTAATTCTAATAATGGCCCGAAACCATAAAATAATGGGAGAGTGGAAAAATGGCAAGATATCAGCTTCGTTTGGTTGGATATTAGTTCTTCTAATGACAGTGTCGGGAATAGCGGCGATATATTCTATGATTCCTTAAGTAGGAGAAAGAAATGCAAAAATTTAATATAAAAAAAATTAGCAAAGAAGATCTTTTAAAATATTTAAACTCGAGTGACCAGGGTTTAAGTTCAGTTGAAGCTAAGGCAAGACTTGAAATTAACGGACCTAATATCTTTTATAAAACCACTAAATTTAAAACTTTTAGACTATATATAAAGCAATTTAAAAATTCACTAGTTTATTTGTTAATAATTGCTTGTATATTATCTTTCCTTTTTAATGGTACTAGCGACGGCGTTGTTATTATTTTTATTCTTATAATTAATACTTCTTTAAGTTTTTATCAAGAATACCGTTCTGAAAAGGCTATTGACCATTTATCGAAATTAATTGATAGAGAAATAATGGTTTTAAGAGATTCAAAACCTCTGCTTGTTCTAGAAAAAGATATTGTAGTGGGCGATATTGTTATTTTAAAAGAAGGCGATATAATACCGGCTGATATTAGACTTCTCGAGTCGGATGATTTAAACGTCAATGAGTCCCAATTGACAGGAGAAAGTCTTCCGGTAAATAAAAGTTCTGAAGGCGATAACTCTTTTGTTTACGCTGGAAGCATTATTGAGGGAGGCGAAGCTAGGGGTGTAATCTATGCAACTTCTTTTGAAACTGAATTAGGTAAAATTGCTCATCTATCAATCGATACTAAAAGGACGACCCAATTTGAAAAGTCTTTAACAATTTTTAGTAATTTTTTAATTAAAGTAACCTCTATAACTCTTTTAGTAGTATTTATACTAAAAGTAATAATAAGCCATAATCTCAGTAATGTCGCTGAATTAGCGATATTTGTAGTAGCCCTCTTAATTGCGGTTGTGCCCGAAGCTATGCCGGTAATCGTCACATTAACACTCTCTAAAGGAGCTCTAAAACTTTCTAAAAAACATGTTATTGTTAAAACTTTATCAGCCGTTGAAGACCTAGGCAATATTAATATCCTATGTAGCGATAAAACCGGTACACTTACCGAGAATAAACTGCAGGTCAAGAATATTATTGCGTCAGACTTAAAGTTTTTTCAAATTTTAGCGATGGCTAGCTTAGAAGCTAGTGACGAAAAGAAGAAAAGATATCAAAGCGCCTTTGATAATGCTTTTTTAAATTTTGTTCCCGACAATATTAGAAAGGAAGGACAGTCCTTTAAAAGACTTAAAGAACTCCCATTCGATCCAGACTCTAGAAGAAGAAGAGTAATTGCCAAAAACAATAATAAGATTTATTTAATTGAAGTTGGTTCGGTTGAAACCTTATTGTCCATATCTAACGATCATCACTCCAAACAATATCACCAAATTATAAGCGAAGAGGGGAAATTAGGCTTAAGACATCTTGGCATAGCCTTTAAGGAACTCCCGAACTATAGCTCTAAACTTGATATTTTAAAGAATGAAGATAATCTAAAATTTGTTGGTTTCGTATCACTCCAAGACCCCTTAAGAAAAAGTGCTCGAAATACAATTAAATTAGCCGAAGAACTTGGAGTTGAAATTAAAATAATGTCAGGAGACAGCAAAGAAGTAACCGAATATGTAGCTCATCAGGTTGGACTTTTGAAGAATAATCAAAAAGTCTATACCGGCGAAGAATTAAGCAACATAAGCGACAGCCGCTTAATTGAGATAATCCAAAATAACAATGTCTTTGCTAGATTAAACCCGTCTCAAAAGCATCACATTATTGAATTGCTCAAAATAAAAGGAAATGTGGTTGGTTATCAGGGGGATGGCATTAACGATGCCCCAGCTCTCAAATTAGCTGATGTCGCTATAGCCGTAAATGGTGCTACCGACGTGGCAAAAGACAGTGCCGATATTGTTCTTTTAAGAAATGATATAGGGGTGATTATAAATGGCATTAAATCTGGTAGAGAAATATTCGCCAATATTAATAAATATATTCGCTACGTATTTGTAAGTAACTGGGGCAATTTCTTCGCTTTAAGTATCCTTTATCTTATGTCGATCGTGTCTTTACCAATACTCCCAGTCCAAGTACTTCTAACTAGCTTGATTACTGAACTACCTTGCTTTACGATCGCTACTGACAACGTCGATACAGTTGAACTACAACGTCCATCCAAATTTAATATTCACTCTTTGATGTTTATATCTATCTTTTTGGGTAGCGTAACATCAATATTTGAAATTATGTATTACGCCATAATTAAACAAAATAATTCCAGCTCTGTCGTAGGCACTGGTCTATATATTTTCTTAACCTTTACGGCTCTAATTGTTATTCTTTCAATAAGAAATAAAGGGCACTTTTTTAAAGCTCCTAAATTCTCTAAAGCTCTTGCTATCTCTTTCTTAATAATATTTATAGTATCCTTAGCCCTGGTATATATTCCTTACACTAAAAATCTTTTACTCTTCGCTAACTTCCCATATAAATTGCTTCTATTAACGGCTGGTATGACTCTAGTTTATTTCGGCGTAATGGACACCGTGAAGGTCTGGTTCTATAAAACAAATCTTGGTTTAAATTTGAAATGATTTAAAAAATAAGCATCATTAAGCTATAATTAGGTTTTTATGGAAAGCAAAAAATTTAGATACAAAAGCATAGATGGATTTAACGCTTATAGACCTTTAACCCCAAGAGAAGAAAAAACCGCATCAAAGCCTATTCAATATCACCCCAAACAAACCATTCAATCTAAACCAGTTAGACCAATTACTAAGAATCCTTCAGCCCCGTCTCTTTTAAATACAACTCTCCCAAACCAACAATTTCAAACTCAGTTCAATCCAAATCGATACAAAAAAGAACAAAAAACACACCAGAAATGGTCCATTAAACGTAAAATATTAACCCCGATTATTATAATTTTTTTAATATTTATTGGTGTAGGGGGTTGGTTGGGCAGTAGTATTGTTGGTAATTTAGATAAAGTTTTCCACGGGAACTTCTTTTCTGATGCAACATCCATATTTAGCAATACTACCCTAAAAGGTGAGAATCAAGGTCGAATTAATATTCTACTAGCCGGAGATTCTGTAGATCAAATAGGGCATGGAGGGGCTAGTTTAGCCGACACAATCATAGTCCTTAGTATAAATACTAAAAAACACTCTGCATTTATGCTCAGCATACCGAGAGACCTTTGGGTTAATATTCCGGGCTTTGGATGGCAAAAGATAAATGCTGCTAATGACGGACTTGGCAAAAATTTTCCGGGATATCCTCAAAATGGAATGGGGCAATTAGAGCATATAGTTGTTACTGACCTCGGCATTCCTATAGATTATTATTCGGTTTCCGATTACGGAGCTTTTCGAGATGTTGTTAATGCCGTTGGAGGTATTTCAGTAAACATTCAAAGCCCAGATCCAAGAGGACTTTATGATCCTAATGCCCATCTTAAGTTAGCCAACGGTTGGGTGAATCTTGACGGTCAACAGGCCCTAAATTTAGCAAGAGCCAGAGGTGACGGACCAGGAAGCTATGGATTCCCGAATAGTGATTTTGATCGAACCGCCCATCAAAGACAAATTTTAACCGCCATTGGACAGAAGGCTAAGTCACTAGGGTTCTTAGACAACCCAATAAAAATTAGCAACTTGTTTACAGCCTTGGGCAATAACGTACAAACAAATCTAAGCCTTTCAGATGTTTTAAAGCTATTATCATTAACTAAGGGCATTAGCCCGTCTAGTATGAAATCTTTTGCTTATTGTTCGACTCTAACTTCAGGCAGTTGTTCCCAGCCTGTATTAACTGATTATACCGATCCTTCTTCGGGCGAAGAGGCCCTTATTCCAACACAGGGTATTGGAGACTATTCACAAATGCAACAATACTACAATCAACTAATTCAAAAGAATTAATATAAGAAACTATAGGGCTATTAATACACAAGGTGTGGGTTTTATCTTACTTTGATCTACTGCTGCCATAATCGGTTATAGCTTTACGCCAGCTAGAGACAAGAAGGCCGTAATGCTAACTGATTAATCTCCCCAATAGGGGATTATAACTACAAATTAGCTTCTAATTAAACTTGATGGAGTTAATTAGTTGAACCAGGTCTATAAAATAACTGTTGGATTGAAGGGCTGTAACATCATTAACTCGACCAGCTTCTCTAGAAAAATCTCCTTGTCCACCAGTACTGTAATAGGGTTGGCCAAATACATAAATATTACTGCTACCAGTTTTAACAGCATTTATAGTCTTATCTCCGACTTTTGTACTGCTACTGGCAACGACATACTCTGTAAACTTAGTTCCGTTACCACTAGTCTGATTAGCAACAGCAAGAACTGCTCCTGGTAACTGCGAATTACTAAGTGGAACAGCTGTTGTAACTTGGCAAAAAGCATCAGCGCAGTCTATGTTAATGCTATCGGTACTAAATTGAAGGTATATTGTTGTTGGCGAATTAGAATTATCTGTAGTTATTGAACAACCTCTATTGCACTGAAGCCTTTCTGGTTATATTTTAATTTGCCCACTTAAGTTAATCCTTAAATTATCTTGGTTTTTTACGATTTAAGCATAATTTATATATTTACTAATTGCAGCAAGAACCTGGCTGGTCTAATTAAACCCTGACTGATCGGAATATTGATATGGCTTGGCAATAGATAATAGGAGTAATTACTTTACTTTGAAGCAAAAACCGTAATTAAATGTATAATAAAACTAACAAAGTATTATTAATAAAAATGACTAAAGCAAAAAAACTTAAGTTCCTCCTCTACATATATATTTTTAGCCAGGTTGGTTTCTATATTTTTGCACCGTTATATGCATTATTCGCTAAAAGCATAGACATCACACCAAGATATATTGGCTTCATTTGGAGTGCATATTCAATGATGGCTGCTATTCTTATTTTATTATTTGGCAAATATGAAAATCGCCGTAGAAAAGAAAAATATGTTAAGTTAGGTGTCTATATTTATCCAATAGCTGATTTACTGTTTTTAACAGTTCATAGTGCGAGTGGGCTATTACTTGTGTTAAGTCTTAATGCACTTGGTGCTGGCATAACATTTCCAGCCCTTAAAACCATGTTTGCTAGGAACCAAGGAAAGGGTAAGGAGAGCGAAGAATGGTCTTGGATGGATAGCAGTAATATGTTTGCTGGAGCTATAGGTGCTGCAATTGGCGGTTTAGTAATAGGTATCTACGGTTTCAAAGGCTTATTTATAACAATGGCAATAATTCAATTTCTTGCTGCAATAATGGCACATAAAACATTGGCTTATAAAAAATAGGGGGTCCTTTTTTATTTTATTAGTAAAACTTGGCAATATAAATTAGTAATACCTAAACTATTTGTACCAAAATCTGGCTTAAGCTCATTAGGCCTAAGCCGTTGAGAGTGTTATAAAAAATACCGTTGGAGTATTGTGAGCCGCGCTAGGCAAACAGCAACTATTAAACCAACTTCACATTCAAAAGGCCATAAGGTCTTGAACTCCACACAAGCAAGCAGATATCTAAAAACTCAAAAATTAGACCGTTTTACAGATGCATCCCCAATGAAAAAGAGTTTTCTAATACAGAAGACCCACTAATGGTGACCCTCTTGCACTCGAATTGGGGTTTTGTTCTGAAATACTCAGGTGGTATGATGAGTTGAGTAGTATAGATTTGACATACTTTGACAGCTTTGATACTATAGATGTATGAGTAATATGACAGTTAAATTACAGATACCTCTCGATAAGTCACTACGTGATGCCGTAGCTAAACATGCCCGCCAACTAGGTTTTAATTCGGTACAGGATTTTACACGCGTTATGTATAGTACGGTTGTTCGTAACAAGATGGATTTTAGTCTTAGTATTAGTGAAAGGTTAAGTCCAGCTGCCGAGGCTAGGTATGAAAAAATGCTAGCTGAACATATGGCAGACAAAAAACTGGCAAATTAAAGACCTATACAGACGTAGAAGACTTCCCCGCAGATTTATACGGACATGAAGAACATTGAACAAAGACCGCAGTTCCAAAAGCACTTTAGGGACGCATTGCACCAAATAAAAATCTTAAAGCACGTTTCGATGATCGTCTAAAACTTTTTATAGCTGGTAAAAGAGGTAAGCCACTAAACGACCATCCATTAAGTAAAAATATGAAAAATCTACGTGCTTTCTCAATTACTGGTGATATTCGTGTAGTTTACTATGAAACTACTACTTCATACATCTTTCTAGATGTCGGCTCACACAACCAAGTATACTAATGCCATGTCCGATGCTAAGACCAAAGTGAATCAAGAAAAGCCACTGAGAATCGAACTTGATTAACTGATACGAGTACACCACTAAACTAATATATTGCAGCTTTTCGACTAATTCGTATCTAATAACAAATTTGGTGACCCCTGCGGGATTCGAACCCGCGATTACCGGACTGAGAACCCGGTGTCCTGGACCACTAGACGAAGGGGCCAATTATAATACAAACAACTATATCACAATACAACCTTATTTATTCTTATAATATTTAATTGACTACCTACTATTAAAATCAGATATAATGTATTTAAGTAAACATATGCATTATTATATATACGCTTTTATTGGTGCTGGAATAATCGCTGTTGGAATAATTATCTTTTTAATATTCCGACTTACTTCTATTAAAAAGACTAAGACAAAGAATAAAACTAAACCAAACTTATCTTTAAAAGATCAAACCGATAAACTAAGTTTCATATTTAATTCAATCGACGAAGGTCTTATCTTAATTGATTCAAACGGAGTCATAAATTTGTTCAATCCAGCAGCTGAAAAAATAACTGGCTGGGAAGCTAAAGATGCAATTGGAATAGATATTAAGATGGTAGTTAAAGTAGTAGACAACAAGGGAGAAGAATACTTAGCTAATAGTAACCCCTTTGTACAAATATTTAAATTGAAACAAAACATCAAAGACAATAATGCTTCACTTATAACTAAAACAAATTCAACAATTTATGTTAGCTTAAGTATCTCATTAGCAGATTTAAACAAAAGCTCTGAATCAGCAGTCGTTTTGATTAGAAATGTTACAGAAGAAAGAATGGAAGAAGAAAGACTTGTAGATTTTATAAGTACCGCATCTCACGAAATGAGAACCCCGGTAGCAGCTATTGAGGGTTATCTAGCTTTAGCTCTAAATTCTAAAGTATCCTCAATTGACGATAAAGTTCGAGACTATCTTGAAAAGGCTCATATGGCCACACAGCACCTAGGACAGTTATTTCAAGATCTTTTAACCAGCGCTAAAGCAGAGGACGGAAGATTAACCAATCACCCAAAAGTAATAGAAATAGGTACTTTCCTCAAACAATTAGCCGAAGAGCTCAAGTTTGCAGCCGAAAAAAAAGGATTAAAAATGGAATTTATTGTTGGCACAGATCAACTAGCGAAAGTTAACTTAACAAAAGAGAAAAACATAATGCCTTTTTATTATGTGTATGCCGACCCAGATCGATTAAGAGAGGTGATTACCAACCTCTTTGATAACTCCGTAAAATTTACTTCTGAAGGTTCCATTACGATAGGGCTTACCGCCGATACTAATGTTGTCCAATTCTATGTTAAAGATTCTGGGGTAGGTATTCCGGCCGAAGACATCCCTCATCTCTTTCAAAAATTCTATAGAGTAGATAATTCAGCCACTAGAACCGTTGGGGGGACTGGTTTAGGACTATTCATATGTAAAAAGATAATCGAGCTCTATAACGGTAGGATATGGGTTGAAAGTCGAGTAGATAAGGGTAGTACATTTTATATAAACTTACCAAGAATAACACAACAACAAGCTCAGAGCATGACATCAGATGTAAATCCAGATACTATAACTGATTTAACCAAAAACCCTTTGACTTAAGCTTGATATATAATAGAATAAACATAAGCAACTTTAATAAGGTTAAAAATAAGTGGCGAAAATCCTTTTAGCGGAAGACGACAACAATCTTAGAGAAATATATGAAGCGAGACTTCAAGCTGAAGGTTACATAGTAATATCTTCCGGGGACGGCGAAGAGGCTCTTGTTCTAGCTAAAGATCAATTACCTGATCTAATTATTTCTGATGTCATGATGCCTAAGATTAGTGGCTTTGAAATGTTAGACATTATTCGCAATACCGACGGCTTAAAGAACGCTAAGGTTATTATGTTGACAGCCTTAGGACAAAGCGAGGATCAAGATCGAGCTAATAAACTTGGTGCCGATAAGTATTTAGTTAAGTCTCAGGTTACCTTAGAAGATATAGTCAAGGTAGCTAAAGAATTACTAAACCCTACCGAAAATAGTAATAATACTTCAGAGAATCAACAAGGACAGGAAGCCTTAGACACTCAAACTCAAGACACATCAATGCCGTTAGTGCCCGAACCAGTTCAACAAGAAGAAACCCCAACTGAACCTACCAACCCTAGCCAACAACCCATTGACCAAGACCCCGAAGCTTTAAACGAAGAAAATACTACTAATAATTCAACCGGTTTATCAAATGATCAGTTATTACAAACTGCCGACAATTTAGGACAAGAAGCCTTAGACACTCAAACTCAAGACACATCAATGCCGTTAGTGCCCGAACCAGTTCAACAAGAAGAAACCCCAACTGAACCTACCAACCCTAGCCAACAACCCATTGACCAAGACCCCGAAGCTTTAAACGAATCGACCGAAACAACCAATATTAATAACAAAATTAATGAATTTTATGGCAATCTTGGCAGTGAAGATTCTTCGCTTAATGAAGTTACCGACAATAATGAACAGCAAGATCAAGGATCTAATCAACCATATTTAAATAATCCTCCTATTGAGCAGGCTCCCGAAGTTCAATCTCCTTCAATTCAAATACCGATTCAAGGCACTGATTCAGAATCAGATAGTTCAGTGCCGGTAAGCCCCCCAGAGAACGTTATACCGTACACAAATAATACCCCCAGGACTTCGATAGTAAACCCAGATGACTCTCCTCAAGCTAGTTCTTTAAATTCTAGCGATAATATCGACCCAACTAATATTACTCTTTAAATACAATTTGATTGGTATAATTCAATTATGCGAATCAATAAGTATGTTTCACTTGCTAGTGGTATTAGTAGGCGTAAAGCAGACCTCTTGTTAGAAAAAGGAGAGGTTAAAGTTAACGACCAACTTGCTAAAATTGGTCAAGATATTATTGAGAATGATAAAGTTACTTTGAATGGTAAAATTCTAACTCTACCAAAATACACAACAATCATGTTAAATAAACCCTCGGGCTACGTTGTTAGTAAGAATGGACAGGGGAGTAAAACAATTTACGATCTTCTGCCAAAAAACTTTTCTAATTTAAAACCCGTTGGAAGATTAGACAAGAATTCAAGCGGATTATTAATCTTAACAAACAATGGAGAATTTTCTAACAAATTAGCTCATCCCAGATTTATTAAGCAGAAACTCTATTTAGTTCAAACAAACAAAAAAATATCCGAAACCGACATGGAATCCATAAACAACGGAGTTAAATTGTCTGACGGGATTAGTCATATGAAGATTTCAAGATATAAAAACGATTATTACCACATACAAATGCACGAAGGTAAAAACCGACAAATTCGGAGAACCCTTTATCAACTTGGATATATGGTTACGTATTTACATCGAATAAAGTTTGCAAGTTTTGTCCTTTCAGACTTACAATTAGGATCATATAAGAAGATTAATATTAATGACGACTAAAAAAACACCTATTGTTGCTATTGTTGGACGAACAAATGTTGGCAAATCAAGTTTGTATAATCTCGTTATTGGCAAAAGGGAAGCCATAGTCGCCAAAGAGGCTGGAACAACCAGAGACAGCCTAATGTCAAAAGCTAGGTGGCGAAATCAAGAATTTTGGCTAGTCGATACGGCTGGAGTAAAAGATCCAGAAGACGATTTTGAATTTACGATTCAAGAGCAAATCTATCAAGCCAGTGAATCAGCTGATTTGATTTTAGTAATGGTTGACGCCGAAGTCTCAATTAATGATGATGATCGAAAACTATCTGAAATGGCTCTAAAAAGTAATAAACCGGTCGTCTTAATAGTTAACAAAATAGATAAGATAAGAGATAACACGATTGATCATTTTAAACATGTTGGTATTAAAGATTACTTTTTAATATCTGTAAGTCAAAAAAAAGGGATTAATGATCTTCTTAATGGGATAGTAACAAAAATCCCTAAAATATCTTTTAAGAAAGAAGATTTGGATAAGATAACATTTTCCCTAATAGGAAGACCGAACGTTGGTAAATCAACCCTATTCAATACAATATTAAAAAAACAACAAGCCATTGTATCCGAAAGAGCCGGGACTACAAGGGATATAAATAGAAATAAAATTAAATATCATTCTAAAAACTTAGAGGTTTTAGATACGGCTGGAATTAGAAGATCTGGAAAAATACAGCAAGGGGTTGAAAGATTTAGCGTTATTAGAAGTTTAAGTGCTATTGAAGAGTCTGACGTGTGTTTACTACTCATGGATTGTAATGAACTTAACGTAGCCTTAGATCAAAAACTGGCTGGCATGATTAAAGAGTCCGGAAAAGGATTAATATTAGTTATTACGAAATGGGACGCGGTTAAAGAGAAAGATCCGTTTCTTAGAGATAAAATAGCCCAGGAGCTTAGGGCTACTTTTGACTTCGTACCTTGGGCGCCTCTCATTTTAACTAGCTCAACAACCGGTCAAAATATAACTAAAATTTTTGATCTAGTATTGGAGATAGTTGAAAACCGTCAACAAAAAATATCCACCCCAAAGCTAAATAGCTGGTTAATAGAAGCCGTTAATTCGCATCCTCCAGCAGGATTAAAAAATCGTTTTCCAAAACTAAACTATATTATTCAAGAAAAAGATAATACTACTCCAGCCTTCAAAATTTTTGGATCTAACACCAAATACCTACACTGGAGCTATAAAAGATATTTAGAAAAAAATTTAAGACAAGCTTATGGATTTGAAGGTAGCCCTCTTCAACTTTGGTTTATTGAAAAACATGTTGCCCATAAACACGGACTATCTCCCACAAAACCTAAAAAGTAACTTGACTACTTTAAATATTAAATCAATACTCTATCTATGGGTTGGCTTCAAAAAAGACCACAATTTCAAAATCCTGCCACATTTTCGTATCAGGTAAGCTTGAATAAAAAAACCATACTTTTAGTAGGGCTAGGTAACTATCCTAAAGAATATAACGGAACTAGACATAATATTGGGTTCGAAACCCTAGGTTATCTAATCGATAATTTAAGTGACTTCGGGCCTTGGACCACTAAAAAAGACCTTAAATGTGAAATAGCTATTGGTCATATGACAGATAAACGAGTTATTGCAATTAAACCATTAACTCTAATGAATAACAGCGGTCAAGCAGTTTTAGCAGCACTATCTTTTTATAAACTAAAGTTAAGTGATATTTTAGTAATTCACGACGATTTGGACATTAATTTTGGACAAATTAGAATAAGATCAAATGGAACCAGTGGCGGACATAACGGTATAAATTCTATAATCGAGAGTGTTAAGAGTAAAGACTTTAAAAGATTAAGAATAGGAATAAAAAATCCCGAATTATCTAAAATAGATGCTAAAGATTTTGTACTACAAAAGTTTAATTTAAAAGAACAAAAAGTTTTAAAGGACCTAAATAACGAGGTGGTTTCCCTAATAACAGAATATTTATCTGGGGATAGCGGGCTAGAAAACGAAACTAGATCTTTTATCTTTTAAATAAAAGAGACTCCGGAGGGGGTGGGCACCGCCGAAGTCTCTTTTAGGAGACAACCGAAGTTATCTCCTGGCACCCTTCAACCCACCCCAGTGAAGCATCGATAAAAAAACTAAAATTAAATAATCGTGCCAGTTTAAAAAACTACCGTTTAGGTTCACTTTGAAACGGGGAGCCAATTGAGATCGGCTTCTAGTTAAAGGGATTAGTTTGTTTTAGAGCGTTTTCCCATATAAAAAGGAAAATAAAAAAGATAAAGTGGAGGGTAACAACTTTAGTCTTAAAGTAGCGCTCTAAAACAATCTAACAAAAGTTAGATAAATAAAAGGTTCATAGGCCTACTTAATAAATAAACCCACGATTTGCTATTTTAGCAAATTTGTTACTTTATGTCAATACTATTTCCTACTATAGACTTGTTGGCAATTTTATATACTTACTACGCTTATCCTTATATGGTATATTAATAAGGATGAAAATAATATACACAATATCTATAGTAGCCTTAGGAACTCTTTTTAGTTGGTTTGGAGCCTTAATGGATCACGGTAACTGGCTAGGAGGTTGGAGTATTCTACTTGGTACGGTCGGTTCAATTTTAGGGATTATTGTAGGATATAGAATTAATAAAGCTTATTTTTAATTTTTTTAAGCTTTTTTATTGCTTTTATATTTAAAATGATATTAAGTATACTTTTATGGCAAAAAACCTAGTTATAGTCGAAAGCCCAGCTAAAGCCAAAACAATCTCAAAATTTCTTGGGAAGGATTATGAGGTTAAAAGTAGTTTTGGTCACATTAGGGATCTTCCTAAAAAAGGTTTAAGCATAGATATTGAGAATAACTTTGAGCCTAAATATGAGGTTTCTATAGATAAACGTAAAGTCGTTAGAGAATTAAAAGAACAGGCTAAGAACAAAGAAGTTTGGCTAGCAAGCGACGAAGACAGGGAAGGAGAAGCAATTGCTTGGCATTTATGTAATGCCCTGAAATTAGATGTTTCCAAAACCAAAAGGATTGTATTTCACGAAATAACACCAGAAGCTATCTCAAATGCCATTAAGAGTCCAAGGAGCATAGATTTAAACCTAGTTTACGCCCAACAGGCTAGAAGAGTTCTAGATAGGCTTGTGGGCTATGAGTTAAGTCCGGTTTTATGGAAAAAAATTAAAACAGGATTAAGTGCCGGAAGAGTTCAATCGGTAGCGGTCCGTCTAATAGTCGAACGCGAAAGAGAGATAAGAAACTTTATACCTGATTCTTTCTTTAAAATTACGGCTGATTTTGAAGCCGAAAATAAGATTTTTAATGCCGAACTTAATATTAGACCTAAAGATTTTCAAAAAGATATAATAGATTGGCTCAATAATTTAAAGAACTCTTCTTATAGGGTGGAAGAAGTAAAAAAGAAACCATCCATAAAAAGCCCGAGTGCACCTTTTACTACTAGCACATTGCAACAAGAAGCGTCGAGAAAATTAGGTTTTAGCGTAAGACAAACCATGACACTGGCTCAGAGACTATATGAGAATGGTCATATATCCTATATGCGGACAGATAGCACTATTCTTTCAGGAGAGGCTCTAGAAGCTGCCAAGAAATATATAATAGATAATTTTTCAAAAGATTATTACTCATTTAGACAATACAAGACTAAAAACGAAAACGCCCAAGAAGCTCATGAAGCAATTAGACCAACAAATTTTAACAATTTAGAAATAGATTCAGATCCTCAACAAAACAAACTCTATCAATTAATATGGAAAAGGACTTTGGCTTCTCAAATGAGTCAAGCTAAGGTTGAAAGAACAGAAGTAAAAATTGCCATCTCCAACAAACCAGAGTTTTTTATATCCAAAGGAGAAATAGTTAAATTTGAAGGTTTTACAAAGGTTTATGGCAACCCTATTGAGGATGTCATTTTGCCTGACTTAAAAAATGGGCAAGATTTAAGATTAATCAAAATCATTGCTAATGAAGGTTTTAACAGGGGACCAGCTCGATATAGCGAAGCCTCTTTGGTTAAGAAATTAGAAGACTTAGGCATCGGTCGTCCTAGTACTTATTCTCCGACTATTACCGTAATTCAGAATAGAGGTTATGTCGAGAAAAAAGATGTGGAAGGCGTTAAGAAGCAAATAAAAATAGCTGAATTTGACGGGCAAAACATTTTAGAAGAATCAAGCCAGATAAATTATGGATCAGATAAATCGAAATTGATTCCAACCGCCATAGCTGAACTTACAACTGATTTTTTAACTAAATATTTTCCAGATATTGTAAATTATGATTTTACGGCCCAGGTAGAAGAAAACTTCGATAGAATAGCTAATGGTAATGATGAATGGCGTAAAGTAATAAAAAAATTCTATGAAGAATTTCACCCCAGAATAATAAAGTCGGAAGATATATCCAGAAAAGAAGTTTCAAAAATGCGTTTGATTGGGCAAGACCCCAAAAACCATGAACCAATTTATGCTAGGTTCGGTCGATTTGGTCCAATGATTCAAAGAGGAGAATCAGATGACGAAGACTCAAAAAAACCCGAATTTGCTCCAATACCTAAAAACGCAACCATTGAAGGTGTTACTTTAGAAGAAGCTCTTAAAGCTCTTTCTTTGCCAAGATTAGTTGGAACGACCAAAGACAAAAAGGATATTTTAGCTAATATAGGTCGTTTTGGTCCATATATAAAAGTAGACGATAAGTTTATTTCCATAAAGCCACATGACCCTCACAACATCACTCTAGATGAAGCATTAGATTTAATAGCAGAAAATGAGAAAAAAATAAAAGAAAGAAATATCAAAGAATTTAAAAACGGCATTAAAATCCTTAAAGGACCCTACGGCCCATATGTAACAGATGGCAAGAAAAATGCTAGAATTCCTAAAAACATAGAACCATCAGAGATAACAGAATCAAAAGCTCAAGAAATGATTAAAAATGCTAAACCAACTAAAAGAAAGTTTAAAAGATCTAAAAAATAAACTACATTATTGTATAGAAGTAAATTAACTTATATAAAGAATCTTACAATAATAATTATGTAATTTAGTCACTTATGTGCTAAAATAAAAACGATAAAGTATTGAGTTGACTTTACAAAGATTAATTGTATAATATAATATTATTAGTTCTTTATAAGAGGAAAATATGGCAAACAGCAACGAGGTTTCATCCTTATCAGTTAAGTCTATGGTGGATAAAATAATCTCATCGATCGAGAAGGACAGAGAAAAAGAGATAATATCTAGACGTTTTGGTCTATACGACCGCAAAGAGACCTTAGAGCAAATAGGGGAGATGTTGGGCATCACTAGAGAAAGAGTGAGACAACTTGAAAAGATTATTATAACCCAGCTCGCTAACAGTAAACAGAAGCAATTTACCGATAACATCGCTAATTTTGATAAGCTAGTTCTACCTATATTAAAAGAGCGGGGAAATTTAATAAGAGTTTCTACCTTGGCTCAAGAGATTTGCGATAATGCCACTAAGGTAGACAATTCCAGAGTAGCTTTTCTAGCAAAGTTAAGCCCACAATTAGAGCTAATCGAAGAAGATGACTTATATTACAGCTTTATATACATCAAAGAAACATGCAACGAAAAAGATATTAAATCGAACATTAACTCAATTATAAACAAAATTAAAGAGATAGATGAGCCTCAAACCGCTGATCAATTAGTTAAATTGATTAAGGGTCAAAACAAGCTACAGGTCGCCTCTTTAGCGTCAGTATCTAAAAGTTTGACTAGTCTTAATGGGGTGTGGGGACTAGTAAAGTGGCCTTCAGTAAACCCAAAAAATATTAGAGATAAAATATATGTTGTCCTTAAGAAAAATGGCAAACATATGCATTTTAATGAGATTGCTGAAACAATTAGAAAAAGCGACTTTAAACGAAATAATGTTACTACCCAGGCAATTCACAACGAACTTATAAAAGATAAGAGATTCGTGTTAATAGGAAGAGGACTTTATGCGCTTAAAGAGTGGGGTTATAAAAAAGGCACAGTATCAGACATAATTGTTGAAATCTTAAAGGAAGCCTCAAAACCACTTCATAAAGACGAAATCGTAAAAAAAGTCCTAGAGAATAGATACGTTAAAGAAACTACTGTTATCTTAAACCTTCAAGGAAAACCCCAATTCAAAAGAGTTGCTAAAGCTACCTACGAACTCACTGAAAAGTAACGGCCTAAATAATAAATAAAAAAATAGGCTTACTAAATAAATAGCTATTTTTTTAAAATATAAATAATACTGAACGTTTTGCGAACTTACTTAATATATATAACCAAGTTGAGAGTAGTGATAAAATCCATTTAATGATTATCGTTAACACGATAGAAGAGTATACGGATATTATATTAAATAAAAACATTTTATTAGAATTAAAAAGATGAACATGAAAAGAAGAGCAGCAGCAATAGATACTAATAGATAACGTCGCACAATGTATATTTTGCGACGTCGCATATATTATAAAAGTTGGTTATTGATACCTCTCTTGTAGGGGATTAACAGCCCTCTTACTTAGTATCCTTATATTTATATATTACATAAAACTTTATAAGCACTGCCTCTTATATAACCCCCCTTAAAGTACTATTTATTAAACGCCCTAATTAACTCATATGGTCTAGTGAGTGATCTTAGGCACTATTTGACTTATCCACAGTTTTATCGTGAAACCTGCTTTTTTAGGATATAGATTACTAAATTTGACATCCCCTACTTTTCTCTGCTTTAATATATATTTTTGACATTTGGTTGTTTTTATTTGTTTATATATGTTTTTTAAAACATTTATTTGTTTTGTTAATAGTGAACGTTTTGCGAACTAGAAGGGTGAAGGGGGTGAGGTATCTATTTTTTATTAGTCTTATTTAAAAGTTTATAGTCTTTTATATTACAGCTCTTTCACACAGACCTTCTGATTTTATTTATAAAAAACCCTTCCCTCCGACCTAACGTCGATGTATTGAGTAGGGTTTATTTTATTTGTCGTTAAATAATTTATTGAGGCTAGAAACCTTCCAGCTTCTAATCTAGCATCGCCACCGGAAAGATTAAATTTAACAAAAAAAGTTTCACCTTTTATATACACGTCTAACTCCTCTCCCCCGCCACTAATCTTCATATATGAAATAAGGTACTTTTTAGCCGCTAATTGCTGGTCAACGGATTGAATAAATCCGACCTGTTGTGCGCTCAATAAGCTTGAGCCAACCTTAATAGCCCCATCACTAGTAATTATTTTGGGTAGATCTAAGGAGTCTATGGTGTTATAGCCTTGATCGTTTAAAATAACCTCACCATTTTGATTCAACACATAGTTGTTTTTGTTATTAGATAATAATAGGGCCGGATTAGAGGTTGTCAGATAGATCTCAACCTGATTCTTAAAAAGAGGGATGTTATATGAGGTGTTCGTTATTATGGGGAACTTAGATGTAACCTCTTTGTTCAGACTGTTAAGATTTATAGATAACTTATTATAGTTTAGTAAGGAAGAGTTTAGATAGCTTTTTACTTCAAGATATACTTTTTGTCCGTATAAAGAGTTATATAGATTAGAAATTTTAGAATTACTATTAAGAAGGTATACCTTAGGCGTTGAAGACAGGTATATTAAGTTTATAAAAGCTATTAATAAGATGATTAAAACAATTAAAGCGCTAAGTTTCTTAAACGGGTTTATTAATTTAGGAATTAGCTCTTTTTTCTCGTTTCTATCTCGTTTATCGTCAAAATTATCCCTAACATTATGGTATGTATACATAAATACGGGTTTATCTCCATCTCGTTCCCCTCGACTACGATAAGAATTTTTGTTTTTTCTTTTAAACATACCTTAATTGTATCTTAATTTTGATTCGACGCTAATTCAATAATTAACTTGGCTATTTTATGAGCAGAACCCGGTTTTGCAAATTTATAAAATTTATCAGAGAGTTCTATTAATTTCTCTTTGGAATTAATTAACTCTAGTATCTTAGTTTCTAATAAACTTTTATCTTTCTCGAGGTCTTTGTCGATAATAAGCTCAATAGCACCTGATCTAGCTAGCAAATAGGCATTTTCAACCTGATGCCCAGAAGCTAAATAAGAACTTGGTATAACTATACAGGGCTTAGCTTGAATGGCGAATTCTGCTAAATTAGTGGCTCCGGCCCTAGTTATAATTAAATCCGATGCTCCGCTATAAATATAAACCTCATTTGTATAGTCAACAATTTTTATATTTTTAGATTGATCATTGGTTAAAATCTTAGAATAGTCTTTTTTAGCGGCTTCGTAATTTAATTTACCCACAACATGAATTATGTAAAGATTAGGGATTGATTCAAAAAACTTAAAAGAACTTTTTATAAATAAATTATTCAATTCTCGAGCACCCTGACCTCCCCCAATTAACATTAAGACTTTTTTATTATCTTTTATTTTTAATTTTTTGCGATAGTCGCTTTTAATATCTGACGTTACTTTAACAAAGTTTGAACTTAGCGGAATTCCAGTATTAATTGTTTTTTCTAAGGGATAACTGTATGTTTCTTCTGGCATTGACACAAAATGCTTTAAGGCCCAAGGAGCTATAATTTTATTAGCTAAACTAGCTATGGAATCAGAATCATGAGTTATATATGGTATTTTGTTTAATTTTGCCCCTAAACACACCGGAACACTTACATACCCTCCCCTTGAAAATACCATATCGGGCTTTATTTTCTTTAAAATAAAGTAACTCTGAAATACCCCTACTATTACAAAGAAGAAGTCTCTAAAATTCTTTAAAAAGGTTGCAACATCTAACAACTGTCTTAAACCGTCGCTAGGATATCTTCTAAACTTCCCTGCTCTTACTTTATAAATTTTATCTACACTATTTTCTAGATTTGTTACATCCGTAAAAATATCTCCTTTTTGGCCAATATAAATCAATTCTGAAGTTGGTCTGATCTCTTTAATTTCAGAGGCTATCGCCAGAATCGGAGTTATATGTCCTCCCGAACCGCCGGCCGTTAAGATTATTTTCACCAGATATTCTCCTATCTTTACCAGATTTTATATTATTCCCCTGATAATTAGTATAGCGCGAAAGTTGAAAAACAAGGCCCACCGCTGCTGCGGAAAATACTATAGAAGTACCGCCATAGCTAACAAATGGCAAAGTTATCCCCTTTAGGGGTAAAAGGCCTATCATGGCACCTATATTAATAATGGTTTGCACACTTAACCAAGTTAATACTCCAATTACTAATAATTTAGAATATACATCATCGAGATTCTCGGCAATTATTTTAAATCTATTAAATAAAATCCAGAATAATCCAACCAATATAATACTACCTATAAAACCAAAAGTCTCAGCATAAATAGCAAAGATGGAGTCGTTGGCCGCCTCGGGTTCATAACCGTAAGCTTGAACGCTATGCCCTAATCCCAAACCAAACATCCCCCCAGATCCAACTGCAATTAAAGCTTGACAGGCTTGATAATCAGAGGCATTCTGGCAATTATTAGACGAGCTAGGATGTAAATAAGCTTCAATACGAGCTATTCTATACGGAAATATGATAATCGCTATAATTAAACCAATTATAACGACTCCTATAATGGTCATTATTTTTTTAATCGGAAGCCCCGCCACAAAAGCCATAACCCCTAACATTGCTAATAATACCGCCATTGAGCCTAAATCGCTCTGAATCCCGGCTATAATTACTCCTGATATTATTATTAGTACCAGAAGTGGCTTAAAAGTTTTCTTAAAATCAGTTATCGTGTTATTTTTAACGGCTTTTGTTAGAAAGGCCGTTATCCATAGAACAGCTCCGAATTTAAGAAGTTCTACGGATTGAAACGACACACTTCCTAATCGAACCCATCTATGAGCTGGATAAGCTGGATTAACGGGTAAAACTACCGCTAAACCAGTTGCTATAATTGCTATCCATAAAATCCATTTAGTGTTCTCTTTCCATTTCTGAATAGGAATAGTAGCTGTAAAAATAAAAGCAACCGCACTTAATACTACAGCAATGATTTGTCTTGAAGTATAATAGCTTGCACTTAAATTAGTTGTTATTTTGAGCGCTGGACCAATGGCATAAACCACAATAATACCAACCGCCAAGAGTAAGGCACATATTATGATAATCCAATAATCTGGACGGTGTTTTCTACCTAAACTTAAGGCCTCTTCTCTAACCTGAGATCTGGTATTTCGACCCCTACCTGTCGAAAACATTTGCTATCTTCTTCCCAGTAAGAAAACAATTAGCCCAACAAAAGCAGCGGCTTGTCCTAGTATCCAAAATCGCATCGTAATTTTTGTTTCGGGCCAACCTATGGCTTCAAAATGGTGATGAATTGGAGAAGATAAGAATACTTTTTTACCGTTTCTTAGTAGTTTACTAGTTCGATTAATAATCACCGATCCAGTTTCAAAGACATAGACAACTCCAATTATTGGCAAGATATATATGGTGTTAGTTTGCATGGCAATAATACCGAGAGCAGTTCCAAGAGCAAATGACCCTACGTCTCCCATAAAAAATCTAGCTGGAAATATGTTAAACCAAGTATAACTTAATAAAGCTCCCACTACTGTTATACAAAAGGCCGCTAAAGCATATTTATGCTCTATCCCAGCAATAATTGAATACGTAGCAAACGACGAAGCCAGCAAGCCACCCGCTAACCCATCTAAACCGTCTGTTATATTAACCGAATTGGCTGTTGCTACAACCACAAACCAGAATATTAATATAATGAATATACCTACTCCTATATTATGAAAATAGGGTAAATAAAAAGAATGAACGTTTAATTTATCGTAAAACCACCAACCACCCATAAGAGCCACAATACTATATAGTAAAAACTTTACTTTTGCCTGCATGCCGGCTATCTTCTTATTCACGCCCCTAATGTTAAAAATATCATCTATTAACCCTATAGTTCCAGCCCCTATCATCCCTGCAAGAGGCAGCCAAGTTTCGGTCCTCTTTAAGTTAAACAGCAGTGTAATCAAAGCTATACTTACTACAAATATTAATCCCGCCATATTCGGTATATTACGATGATGTTTGGCAGCGTGTAATTTATTATAAACAGTTGCCGTGCCACCAGACCAAGCTTCTTTTCGGGGTTTTTTCCACCATTTATATTTATAAGCTACGGTTGTAAATATAGGTGTTATAGCCATACTCAACACAAAAGCAACGATTCCAAGAATTAAAATGTTTACGATAACCTGATCCGAAATTGTTATTTTTAATATTTTTTCCATATCAATTAAAATTAATTATATCAGAAAAGCTGTATATTTTATCCTTTTGGAGAAACAAAACCATTACTGATTAGCATGTGCACGATATCGGCAAAAACTGGTTGGGCGCCATATGAACCAGCATATCCTGGAACTTGTGGTTTGATATTATAGACAACAACTATATATTGAACTTTATTACCTCCAACAAATCCCGAATATGTACCGTTAAAAATATTTGTATAATATCCTCCCGTGGGCTTAGCGACTTGGGCGGTCCCAGTTTTCCCTCCAACAATATAATTTGGATTAAATCTCATGAACGAAAATCCACCTTGGAGATAAGCGTTTACGACATTTTCCATTAGAGGAACCATGTCTTGGCCTACCTTAGGAGAAACAACATTTCGTTCAAGAACTTTAGGTTGATCTGTGATAGTTTTTCCATTGGGATAAATTGTTTTTGCAATAAGAGTTGGTTGATAATAAGTTCCTCCGTTTAAAATAGATGCGTCAGCAGCGGCCTCCTGTAAAGCCGTGAGCTGTACTCCTTGACCAAAAGAAGTGTTAGCATATCTTAAATCGATACTTGGATCAGCCATATTAGGTGGAGGTACAAAACCAGGGGCCTCGTAGCCTTGTTGTATACCTGTTATTTGACCTAATCGAAAATGGTTCACCATATAGTTGTACCAGTTGTCTATCCCCTGCTTGTTTATTTGTCCCCCACCCATCTGCATCAACATCCAAGTTGCACCGGTGTTTAAAGAAAGGGCTAATATACTAGCAATATTCTGAACTCTAGGACCTCCGTCTTGTTTGATATCGTGAATATCAAAGCCATTTATAACCCAATGTGCCGGATCAAAAAAACTAGTATTAGGCTGAATAACCCCCAGATTAAGGGCGGCAGAAGTAGTCAATATCTTCATTGTTGAACCTGGTTCAATATCATCATCAACTGCTGCGTTTTGAAATATGGAAGGATTGGTTACACTTTGGTAATTGCTCGGATTATAGGTCGGAAAGTTAGCCATAGCTTTAATATGTCCATTATATGGATTCATAACTATAGCACTTAATCTTTCTGACTTGGTAGCCTTATACTCGCTAGCTAGAATCTTTTCTACGGCGGCTTGCATGCCAACATTTATAGTTAAATCAAGACTATTGCCGTTTTTAGGAGGAATTTCAACGTTCCCGTTAGTGGCGGCTAAAGGCACTCCACTAGCATCAGTTACTGCTTTAACCATCCCAGAAGTCCCAGCTAATTGTTTATTCATAGCTTGTTCAATGCCATATTCACCCAAACCATTTTGATTTACAAAACCCAACAATTGAGAGGCTAGTTGTCCATCGGGATACTCTCTATAATCTTGAGATTGGGTCCCAATTCCCGGGATCTTAAATGAAAGTATTTTATTATTTTGAGATTTTGAAAGTTTTTTAGCTAACACGACATACCTAGTATTTTTGGTCTCCATCAAGCTAGCTAACTTATTCTGATTTCCACCAATTACCCCGACAACCTTACTGGCAATATTATTAGCTGCCGAATTGCTTTTAATAAAACTAGGATCTGCGTAAAGGGTGTAGAGAGTTTGGTTTAATACGATTGGAACATATTGATTACCAGATTCAGCATATATAAGTCCTCTAGTTGCTGGGATTTGATATTGTTTTAGCTGATCTTTTAAGGCGGCGTCTTTATATGTTCGATAATTAATAATTTGTACGATAAAAAGTCTTATAAAAAAAACAGCCGCCACTATAATTAAAATAGCGTACCAGACTCTAATACGCTTTAAAGAGAGATCTTTAAAATTTTTTGTATTTGGGGACATCTACCATCTAATTATACTCTTCTTTGGGTTCACTTTAAAACTAATGAGAAACTACCGCTGTAGGAGTAATGGGCGTCATATTCTTTACAGTTGAACTATTCTGAACGCTACCCATAGACTGTAGACTAGCCGACGAAACTTCTAAATTTTGTTTCTGCGAGTCTAGTTGCTGTTGCTGTACTTGCAAGTTATTTATCTGATAGCCATAACTGTCAGTTTTAGTAACTTGGGTTAAGTATAATAATCCTAAAAGACAAGCTAGTACAATTAAAACAATGGTGTTGCTTATGGGGCCAATCTTGGGCTTTGCGATTGCAAAACTAACTGAATTTTGATGTCGGTTTGAATAACGATTTCTATTCATAGCCAAAGTGCTTGAGTATGTCATATTTTTTCTTTCTTTTTATATTTATTCTTGTGCTAGCCCCATCTCAGGGGCTAGCCGTATATTAAAGTTAAACCACTCTGACTTTAACCTTATACGCTCGGGATCTGCTTTTTACCTGTATTGGCATGAGGCACTCCCTTCCTTTTATGTTTTTATTTTCACTGCGGCTCGAAGTTTAGCACTTCTAGCTCGCGGATTATTGACGATTTCTTGGGGGCCAGCAGTTATCGGATGTTTGTTAACTAGACTTAGTTCAGCTTCATATTTTGAACTACTGTGTTCCTTAAAGAAGTTTTTAACAATTCTGTCTTCAAGGCTATGAAAGCTAATAATAGCTATTCGTCCTCCGATACTTAATAATTTCAACCATAAATCAAGACTATCGCTCAAGAGATTTAACTCATTATTAACTTCTATCCTTATTGCCTGAAAGGTTTTTGTAGCGGGATGTATCCTGCTATATCCAAACTTTTTAGCAATCAGATCAGCAAGCTGAAGAGTCGAATTAATTGGTCGATTATTTATAATTGTATCGACTATTAATCTAGCTTTAGGCTCTTCTCCATATTCTTTAAGAATATTAAAGAGCTCTTCTCTGCTGTAAGTATTTATAACTTTCTCAGCAGTGAGAACTTGATTTTGATCCATTCTCATATCTAGAGGACCGTCTCTTAACAAAGAGAATCCCCTCCTGGCCTCATTAAAGTGCAGTGACGACACACCTAGGTCTGCCAATATTAAATCAAATTGGTAACTTGATTTAAGTAAATCCTTGCTGGCAGTTAAGAAATCATTATGAATAATTAAAGCTTTTGATTTACCGTATTTTTCTTGGATAAATTTTATCGCTTCATCATCCCTGTCTACCAGCGCTGCTCCCCCTGGGTTATGGGTAAAGTTTAAAACCGCGTTACAGTGGCCTCCGTAACCTGCGGTTAAATCTAAATAAGTGTCATTGTTTTTTGGTTCCAATACACTTATAACTTCTTTTAACAGAACTGGGATATGATTTAATTTTTTGTTTTTGTTTTGGTGCATATTTACTTGTTTTATTTTACAAGGTCACCTAATCAGCAGCCAATTTTTTGTTTTTATTAAAGTTTTTGTTTTTGTTGGATGAAAAAATATGTATGTAAAGAAGATTTAAATTAAGATTTTAAAAATCTTATAACTCCTTACTATTAATTCATCTATTGAGAGACTTATGTGTGAGGTGGAGTTTTGGGAGGTGTTTTTAAACAAAGGTACAAGGGTAAATTAAAGTGGTACCCTATAATCCACTTATTGACTGCCGATTAGCTAATCTCGAGAATGAATCCTATTTATTTTGTTAAAGTACTTTACTTTGCCATAAGTCGCCAGTATTTACCCGCTCTTACAGCAATAACTTCTTTTTTAATCCCGGCATAATCTAAGAGGTGCTTTTCTAGACCAAATCTTCCCTGCTTAAGGTCAATTTTAGTTTCGACTTTCCCCCTCCGGAATTGGATATTCAAATCGGCCGTGTGCTCATCGAGAACATTTCCCGAAAGCTGAGGCTCTACTTCTTTATTCCACACCTCTAAAGGATAAAGGTGTAGATATTTTTTGAAACCGCGGGTAATAACTACTCCATTCTTAAACTCTGAACGCAATTCAGCCGGTAGACTTAACCGCCTTTTGTCGTCGAGTTTTCTTTCAAAGTAATCTATTATCGCCATCCCTTTTTTTAACTAGTGGTTTTTTTATTTTAATTCGGGTATTACTACCCACTTTTACCCACTAACCTAAGCATACTACCCACCCTAACCCACCACAAGCTAATATTAAATCAAAAGGTGGTGTTTATGACACCACTTATACACAAGGTAAATAGACATTTTACCCCTTAAATTTTAGTGTTACTGACGTAATTAAAGGATTTATAACCAGTTATCTGTGGATAACTTAGTACTTCCCTGTTCTAGGTGATGTCCTTTGGGACTCTGAATAACTAACATATTGGGTATCAACTTCGTCTCTTTCTCTTCTTATTGGATTATTGGCACTTTGACCCGGAGTTACCCTAACGAATGAAACTGTCTGAGTTGGTAATAAATTTAGCTTGTTTGGATTTTTATAGGTTATCTCGAACATTCCAAATATGGCCGCTATAGATAATAAGAATACTGTTAAGCTATTTATTTCAATTTTTATAATAGTTTTTATTTTATTTTTCACTATGTATATAATAACAAATATTGTATACTTTGTCAAACTAATTATAAAAGTGCTTTATCTGGTTTTGGGGTCTTTCCGATATCTTAATTTAGCCTTTATTTTATCTAGGTTAACTATATACTTATCAAACTCTTTTAATAATTTAGAATACTGCCAATTTGGAGTAAGTATAGCAGATAGTTTTTGTTTTGAATCTAAATATTCTATCAAGGAATAAAAGTCTCCATCGGCCGATACTATTACAGCTTTCGAGTAATTATTTATTTCTTTCATTGCCATCAGTACAATCTCCGTGTCAACGTTCCCCTTGACCGGTACCTTCTCTTTCTGGTCGGTTTTATCTTGAACGGATCCTATATCTAGAGTCGGCTTTAAGACTACTAAATAACCTAAGCTGTGCATGTATTCATACAAGGATTCATTTTCAGATATATAACCAATAAACAAATAGGCTTTAGTCACTTTGTACTCATCTTTTAGATATTTGCGAAATTTTCGCCAATCCATATTCCAGCCCATTCTTTGGGTGCCAAGATTCAAATTCTGACTATCTATAAGGGCGACGACATCTTTTGGTTTTTTTAAAAATCTTTTTCGCATTTATTTTATTCCTATTGGATATTTTATCACTTAATGAGTCTAGCTTGGTACTAATTAGATTATTTTAGTACTTTTTAACCAATCTCTATCTACTTCTCTTACCCGATTGTCTATTAAAAAAGCCATTTTATTAAAGCCCTTAAGATATATCCCCTCTAGGCTTTTTACTCTTGATAAAGCCACATAACCCATTCCTGGACTAAAAGACCTACCTAAATCTATTTCTGCTGAATCTAGGCTCATTCCTTGGCTTTTGTGAATTGTAATAGCCCAAGCCAGCCTTAATGGTAAATAGTTTACTTTAGCAACTTTTATATTATTAATTTGCATACTAAATTCTTGATAATCCACTAGAATATTTTTATTATCATAGGTTCGAACTAACGGTAGATGTTTTTTAAAATCTATTATCTGCCCCCTTGAGCCATTAACATATCCTAATTGTGGTCGATTAATAATAAATATCACTCTAGAACCTATCTTAAATCCGGTGTTATTATTAAAACCATTATCTTTCATAATGCTATCAACGTATTTATGAATACCCCAATTAAGTGGCTTATAGTTTTTAGGCCTAGTCCTTAATATATTGTTTTGAATATGGTTTTCATTATCTACGTCATAATTATGTGAATATAACTTAATGATAGAAGAATCGTTAGCTTTAAGTATTCTCTTTTTCAATAAATCTAAGGATTTAATATCTAAATTGCCACTTCTAATCCTATAAAGTATTTTAGTTAGACTATTATCAACTTGTTGTCTATATTGAGTATTCAGGTAACAAATCTTTAGATTAAGTTCATTCCAAAGACTGCTTTCGAATAAGTATAATAAGTTTTTATTAATTGAAGAGTTCACTGGCGGAAGTTGAAAAAAATCTCCAACTAATACCAACTTTATCCCTCCAAATACTTTAGAAGATTTTCTTAAAAATTTGGCCATGTTATTTATTCTCTCGAATAAGTCACAGTCGATCATTGAAATTTCATCGATAATTAAGACATCAACCGATTTATATCTTTTTGTTAACTCCTTGTCAGATTCAAAATCATAAAAGGTTTTGCTTCTAGTGTATTCGCTGATATTTGACCAAGAATGCAAAGTTATTCCGTCTATTTGGCTTGAAGCAATACCGGTTGAAGCCGTAATCGCTACAATTTTATTCATTTTTTGAAATTCTTGAATAGCCTGCTTTAACAAAAAAGATTTACCCGAGCCTGGAGGACCAGTTAAGAACACATTGTAGTCAGAAAGAATAACGTCTAGAGCTCTTTGCTGATCCATAAACTTTAAACTAACCCTAAAGTTAAATTAAATCTAAAGTTTCTTACCAGTTTTAATTAAAATTAAGAAATCTTTGAAATAAGTTCGCTTATTTTTATTCTGACTTGATTGGTGGTATCTCTATCCCTTAAGGTTATTGTATTATTTTCTAGAGTTTCAAAATCAATTGTTACACAAAACGGAGTCCCTATCTCGTCTTGCCTTCTGTATCTTTTGCCAATATTCCCATTATCGTCCCAAACAACATTATAAATTGAGGATTTTACCATATTAAAAACCTCTTTGGCTTTTTTAACTAATTCAACCTTATTTTTTAATAAAGGACTAATCGCAACTCTATATGGAGCCATATTTTTATCTAGTTTTAAAAATATTCTTTTCTCTCCATTAACTTCATCCTCGGAATAAACCTCGAATATTAAAGCTAAAACGTTTCTATCTAATCCAAAAGTTGGCTCTAAAACGTGCGGAATAAAGACTTTATCTGAGCCCTTGACTCTATACTCTAACGATTTGCCAGAAGTTTTCTGATGATTATTTAAATCAAAGTCTCCCCGGTAAGCAAAGCCTCCAATTTCTTTTGTTCCGAACGGAAAAACATATTCAAAATCAATGGTTCTCTTACTATAATGAGCTCTATCGGCAGCCTCAATTTCTTTTTGAATAACTTTGTTCTTGTCTAATTTTAGAACTTTTGTATACCATTCAATTTGAATTTTTAACCACTTTTCAAATTCTTTTTCCCAATCGGCTGGATCGATAAAATATTCAAGCTCCATAATTTCAAGTTCTCGACTCCTAAAAATAAAATCTCTAGGAGAAATTTCATTTCGAAAGTTCTTGCCAACTTGAGCGATACCAAAAGGCAAATCAGGATAAAACGAATCTATAATATTTTTAAAATTGACAAACATTCCTTGAGCCGTCTCGGGTCTGAGATAAACAATCGATTTATCTTCTTCGACTGATCCAATATGAGTCTTAAACATTAAATTAAACTTGGCGGCATTCCCTAGTTTGTTGCCCTCTGGACTCAAAATATTCTTTTTAGTAATTTTGTCCTGCATCTCCTCGATTGACATACCGACTGGATCTATACCGTTATCTTCCAAAATGTGATCTAAACGATATCTTTTTTTGGTTTTAAGATCCTCAATTAGCGGATCACTAAACGTATCGACGTGACCACTTGCCTGCCAAACTTTTGGATTCATTAAAATTGCCGAATCAATCCCATACATATCCGTTCTTTTTTCAACAAAAAAATTCCACCATAAATTTTCAACATTTCTTTTAAGGATTACGCCTAAGGGACCATAATCCCAAGTACCAGATAGGCCCCCGTATATCTCCGATCCTGGATAAATGAATCCTCGTCTTTTTAATAACGCTACAATATTTTCTAAACTTACCATTTCCTAAATTATAGCGAAAGATGACTTTTAAACATAGTCTCTAAGATTTCAAAACTATCTTTATTTAAGTTTTGTTTAATATTAATTTTAAATGCTCTTAAATTATAGGTATCACTAAATAATAGCCTTAAATATTTAATATGATCTTTGGAATACTTATCTCCTCCCGAAAAACACATCTTTAAATAATTAAAATCATACTTTTTAGACTCGATTAAATTGACCCCGTCATCAGATTTTATTAAATTAGGAATGCTACCATTAATTAATAAAGATTGAGCATAATACCAATTTTTTAAAGTCAACAGGTCGACTGATTCGCTATTTAACAGCTTAAAGAATTTTAAAAGGAGATTAAAATAATTTTGATCGGCATTATCGTGAGTGTTTAAATTAGTTAGCTTTAAAACATGAAATGCTAATTGAGATTTATCTAAATCTTTACTTATTTCTTCAAAATTCTCTATTATTCTTGATGACACTAAAGTACCCATATCGCCTTTGCCTTCTATAAAACCTATTTTTAATAAAGTGAAAAGTTCAATACTGCCAGCTAATTTTGATTTTATCTTCCGAGAACCTTTGGCTATAACAGCAATTTTTCCAAACTCTAAAGTAATAAGATTTAAGATTCGATCACTTTCGGAATAATTAATTCTGTTTATAAGAATCGCATCTGTGGTCTTGATATTCATTCTATATTTTCGATAATTTTTATTAATTTATTTAATTTAGTACCATTCTTGTAAAGATAATAATCAACTTTTAGGTCATTTTTTAAGATATTTATATTATTCTTAAATTCGTGTTCTGGTATTGAACTTAGGATGATAACTCTTATTTTATCCCACTCTGGATAAGATCTAAGTTCGTATAAAAACTCTATCCCAGAATGATCAACTAGTTGAATCTCTAGGATTATTAAACTTATCTTAAATTTATCAAGTTGATTAATCGCATTTTGAGCACTATTCGCGCAAATAACCTTTTGTCCCAACTTCTCTAAAGCTCTTTGATAGCTTCTTGCTAGAACATTATCAGGTTCAACTAACAATATGTTTATGCGTTTCATTAAACTAATTGTAACTGTTCGTTTGAATGGAGTACTGCACCTATTCCATATAACTTATTATGCCTGGAACTCTTTAAGTCTAAGTTCATTGCTTTCATTATTCGATCCGCAACTAGTATGCCAGCTCCAGCTGATGGAATAATAGACGGGAAAGGTTGGCTAGAAAGTCCCGCAAGAGATCGGCCCTGTTTTATAATCTTATTAGTAATGATCATATTGTCCGTATAGGCACCTATTACAATACCGTAACGACTCTTGTGACTCGCTAAATACAAACGCTTCTTAGATTGATCCGGGCTAGCCGATACGGCCTCTATAAGAGAAGAACCGGCGCTAAATAATGCTGACTGCAATCCAAATCCATTAGCTTCAACTGGTCCAAATTTTCCGTTGATATCAAGTTCGATTATTACGCCATATTGCCTGGCAAGATTTTCTAGCAATTTAGAACTCTCATAAAGAATATGAGATATTGAGACTGACTCGCTACTAAACTCAACTTCTTTGTTGCTTAATTTAATACTTAATAAATAATTGTCTAAAAGATTTAAGGCATGTTCAGCTGATACTTCAATGTTATTAAGATCCCTTTGATTATCAATTTTACTTGCTTCTACTTCTCTAAGGATTTGCAGAAATGGCAACTTCAACTGTTCGGCTAAATTTATTATCGAAGCAATTTCTTGATTTAAAACCTTTACCTCATCAAGAGACATCTCTACCCTCTTTTCTAGAGATAATTATACCACTTATTAATTAATAAATCGTTAAGGAGAAAAACTTATAGAGGGTAAAATATTGTTAATAAAAGTACTTTGATACTGATTGCCTTCTGTCCAAAATTCT
This sequence comes from Candidatus Saccharimonadota bacterium, assembly GCA_027371845.1. GTDB lineage: Bacteria > Patescibacteriota > Saccharimonadia > Saccharimonadales > UBA4665 > JAJZMH01. Next base: position 27,934 of record DAHXLD010000010.1, on the reverse strand, counting down.
AATGTATTACTTCTAAGTGGTAGGATTATTACAGTTCCCTGCTTCTGATTATTGTTTAGTAAACTTCCGACTACCTTTACTCCAACGATTGATGGCATCTTGGGAAGCGAATAGGCGCTTATTTGAACATTACCTCCATTTTGAAGCCCAGCATACTGCTGTAACTCCTGACTGTAGGTCATATTTAAGACCCTAATTCTTAAAGCAAAATCAACAGGATCAGAATCGTGAACCGACGGTAAGGTACTTGGATAGAAGTAACCATCAACCGGATAATTATTATTGGTAGTGGTGTTAACGTAAGAGCTCCAATTTTTTGGGTAACTTACTACTAGACTTCCATACGCTTGAGGACCATAGTAAGTCGTAAATGGGTTTTGTTCGGCAATGGCAAAGGCTTTATTGTCTGAGATTTGTTGTTGTGTTTTAGCGGTACTAACATCAGCGTTCACTATTTGATCTACGTTGTTTTTATATTTCTGAGCTGTTGCATAAGACCATATTCCAAATATAAGAGATAGGAAGAATAAACATAGAGCCACTATAAACAAAAAAAGAAAATTTATTGATCCATCGTGCTTATGTTTCATATTTTTATATCGTATCAGAACATTCCTATATAATTCAATTAATTTATTTAATGTTATCTTTGACTTTTTTTATTTTATTCTCCGACTCCTTTAGATATCTACTTAGAATAGTGACTATTTCAACTCCTCTAGCATACTTAGCAATCATTTTATCAACGTCTATTTCTGGTCTTTCTAAATCGTCCAGGATCTGATCGAGCTCGTTGTTTAAAGTTTTAAAATCTATTTTTTGATCCTTTTTCATAAAATCAACCAATCTTTTCTACCTTAGATTCAATTTTACCATCATAGAACTCAATTGCTAGCTTATCATTCTTTTTTAATAGTTTTGAGGAATTTAAGACTTTTGATTTTAGTCTAATAATCGAATAACCCCGTTTTAAATTAATTTTAGGATTATAAGCTTTTAGAATCCTTTGTTTATTTATTAAATTTCTATTAATAACTTCAATGTTATTAGTCACTAATTCTTCTAAGGACTTTTCTTTCAATAGAAGATTTTCGTTAGAATTAAAGAAAAAATCTTCTATTCGAGTATTTAAAATCTTCAGGTTATTATTAAGCTCCTGTTTAATAATTTTTTTGTCTGGAACTAATAATTCAGCAGCATTGCTTGGGGTAGAAGCCCTTTTATCGGCAGCTAGCTCGGCTAAACTAACGTCTATTTCGTGCCCTATTGCAACTAAAGTCGGTATCTTAGAACTTGCTATTTTTCTTGTTAATTTTTCGTCATTAAAAACAGCCAAATCGTCAGGGCTACCACCTCCCCTAATTAATACTAGGACATCAACCTTTACTTTTTGATTATTAAAGTAATCTATGGCTTGTATGATTTGGGGAGATGCTGCCTCACCTTGAACTTGAACATCATATAAGTTGATATTAACTCCCGCCCATCTTTCATTTAAAATCTTATAGAAGTCACTATAAGCGGCTGATTGGGCTGACGTTATTAAACCAATTTGACCCGGTGGATACATTAATAAACGCTTATTGTCCGGATCGAAAAGACCCTCTTTAGCTAACTTGTCCGCTAAAAGTTGATTGGCCTTCTGAATACTTCCTTCTCCAAAAGGTTCAATAACAACAACTTGCATACTAAAGCCATAATTTGAATGTAAATGAGGAGTACAACTAACTCGTAACAACATTCCTTCTTCTATTGGTTTTTTTAATTTATAAATGCTTCCAAAAAATTTTAACGACGATTTTTCATCTTTTAAATCAAAATATAGCCACTTGTTTTTACTTATTTTAAAATTAGCTAATTCTCCAACTATATTAATCAAAGGAAAACTTTCATCTAAATAATTATTTAGTACGGCAATGAATTCGCTTACGCTTAAATCTTCCAAAATCTATTATCCTCTTCGGCTTACTTTACAACTTCCTTACCATCATTAATAGCTTTATGGTAGAGATAGTATCCTGGGGGAAGTTGAATTAAAGTATTAATAACTCGGTACATCACAGTAACCGGGAGACTTAGTTTTGGAGGAATCCCAGCACCGGCTAAAACGGCCGTCATTAAGGCCTCATATATTCCAATTCCACCTGGTAGAAAAGATATCAAACCAGCAAAGTTAGCAACACCGTAAGCGATTATTATAGCTCCAATATTTACAAATTTACCAAAGGCAATATAAACCACATAGATGGCTAATATCTCTGTTAAATTAGCTAGAAGAGCATACCAGAATGGAGATCTTAAATCTTTCCAGTGAGACACAAGTTGGCGATAATTATCATGAAAATCGTTAAAAACCGTCTTAGCTTTTTTAATATTAATGGATTCTGGTTCTTTTCTAAAAATTAAATAAATAAACTTATTGATACCTTTTGTTAAGAAAGTAAAAAAGTTATTAATTCTAGCTTTACTACCAACTATATATCCGAATAAGGCCGTTAAAACAATTAAAATCGTAGACAGAATAGCGGCAACTAAAATAGTTAAGTTACTAACTTTTCCAAAAGCACTTAATAAAATAAGCCCAACAAACAACAGAACTTCAAAGGAAAGGATTGTTAAGACCAGCTTCATTATTTGAATTAGAGTTGCTCTACCACCACTAATGCCATTGTCGTCTTTTTGGCCACTTATTCTCACCCCGAAATAAGAGATCCCGGTAACGCCCCCACTCGGAAAAATATGATTCACAAAATTAAGCTCTAAAGCAGCTTTAAATAAGTATTTATATTTAAGTTTATTGCCAACAATTCCAAAAAGTTTTTGATACATCTTAGTTTGAGCGTGATAATTAAGAAGTTCGATGGGTATTAATAGAACTAACGCCCAAGCATTAATGTTCTCCAGGTTGTCTATTGTGGCCATCAATTGTTTTCTAATAAGATAAACCAAGATTATTAAAGCAAGGATTGTAATAATGTTTATTATTAGTTTCCACCGCTTTTTTAAAAATGATTTTGATGACATATTTTTTTAATTATACTGATTTTGTTAGTTATTTAAAATAATGCTTGCTAAAGTTATATTAGAATCATGAAATTTATATTTAATTTAGGTAGACAAAGCGAACTTTCCCTCGCAGAACTTTATAGCCTATTCGGAGAACAAAACGTAAGACCCATGACGGCTAATCTTGCGGTTTTAGAATCAGACGATTTGCCGGGCAATATGGAGGAAATCGGAGGTTCATATAAAGTATCTGGTATACCTAAAATCATAGACCAAAAAGACTGGTCCAGACTCTCTGAGATTATTAGCGAATATGTAAAATCAGATAAAGATTTAACCAAAAAAATAACTTTTGGATTAAGTATTTACAACAAGGAGTTGCCCCTTAAAGAAATTCATAAGCTAGGATTTCAAATTAAGAAGAAACTTTTAAAGGACTTCGGTTCATCTAGATATGTTGAAAATAGAGACCAAGAATTAAATAGTGCCCAAATAATAAACAACAAACTACATAAAGGCAATAATGTTGAAGTAAATATCATATCTAATAAAAATGAAATATGGCTTACCAAGACTCTATTTATTCAAAATATTTCTAGATATGCTGCTCGAGATTTTAACAGACCCTTTAGAGACTCTAGAAATGGCATGTTACCTCCAAAACTTGCTCAAATCTTAATAAATATTGCCGCAGGGGGTCAGAAATCAGTAGTTCTAGATCCGTTTTGTGGAACGGGAGTAATTCTACAAGAAGCCATGCTAATGGGTAATGACGTAATAGGGGCAGACCTTAACCCCCAAATGATAAATTTCTCAATAGATAATATTAAATGGTTAAAGACCAAATTTAATATAGATCAAGATATAACTTCAGAATTTATGGTTGGAGATGCAATAACAACCCAATGGCCCCATTTTGATTGCGTTGCAACTGAAACAAGTTTAGGCGCCCCATTATCTAAGATACCGAATTCAAATTCCTTTAATAAAATCGTTGAAAATGCTAATAATTTAATTAAAGGATTTCTAGAAAATTTGGCTAATCAATTAAGTTCAGGTCAAAGATTATGCATTGCAGTCCCTGCCTGGAAAGTTTCAAGTAACGGCTTTAGGAAGCTGAACGTTATTGACGATTTGGACGATCTGGGATATAATCTCATAGAATTTAAAGGTTTAAATAATAAAGAATTGATCTATCTTAGACCTAGCCAGGTAGTTGGAAGACAATTATTAGCATTAATAAGGAAATAATAAAATGTCACACGTAAAAGCAGGCGGTACAGCTAAAAATGTTCACGATTCACCGGGTCAAAGACTAGGAGTTAAAATTTTTGGTAATCAAAAAGTTAAAACTGGACAAGTTATAGTTAGGCAGGTTGGAATGACCAAAAGGCCTGGAACAGGAACCATGATAAGTCGAAACTTTACAATACACGCCACAAAAGATGGAATAGTTAAGTTCAGTTCTAGAAAAATCCGTTTATTTAGCGGAAAAAGTGTTCGAAGAACAGAAGTCAGCGTCGAATAGCTTAATTTTCTAAATGCAGGTGATGTCTTATTCTTTCAACGACATCAGCAATTACCACCTGCGACTTTACTAAATAGTCGTCAACTCCAAGACTTTCGGCTCTCTCTTTGTCACTTTCTTGACTTAAGGCAGTTAGCATTATTATTTTAAGATTAGCGGTCTCTGGAGTATTTCTAAGTATATCTAAAACATCAAAGCCACTAACTTTTGGCATCATAACATCCAAAAGGACCAGATCTGGTTTATAGCTCATGGCATCAGCAAGAGCATCTTCTCCATTGGCCACCCTTCTAACATCAAAACCCTCAGCCTCTAGGCGAGTAACGTAGACATTAGCTAAAGCATCATCATCTTCAACTAAAAGTATTCGGCTGGGATGTTTTGGTTTTGGAATATTGGTGTTTGCATCTTCCATATAGCAATATGTTAACTTCTTATTTAGTTTTTAGCAATAGCAATAACGCAATAAATAACAATTAATTTCAGTTACTTTTAAACTTTTAAAATTGCTTTCAGGAATCCTTCGAATAAGGGGTGAGGTTTAGTTGGGCGACTTTTGAATTCAGGATGGAATTGACAAGCTACATAAAATGGATGGTCTTTCGCTTCGATTATTTCAACTAATCCGTTATCTGGGTTAACCCCAGCAATTCTAATCCCCCATTTATCAAAGTCTCCGGTATACTTTGGGTTACATTCGCCCCTATGGCGATGTCTTTCTATGATTTTTTCTTGGTTATATAATTTAAAGGTTAAACTATCTTTATTTATATTACAGTTATAATTTCCTAATCGCATTGTCCCGCCAGTATTTTCTTTGCCTTTTTGATCATTCATGGTAGTAATTACTTGAAATTTTGATTTTGGATCAATTTCAAATGAAGTAGCCTCATTAAAATTAGATAGCCTGGCTGCAGCAATTACCGCCATTTGCATTCCTAAACAAAGGCCCAAATAAGGTATTTTATTCTGATAAGCAAATTTAGCCGCATTTATCTTTCCCTCTAATCCCCTTTTTCCGAACCCTCCGGGGACTAGAATACCGTCATATTCTTTTAACTTCTGAGTATTCTTTTGGTCTTCTAATTCAGTTGAATCAATCCAGTCAATATCAATCTTGACCTCATTCCAAAGTGCGGCTGATTTGAGGGCTTCAAAAACCGAAACATAGGTATCGGTATTATCTAAGTATTTAGCTATAAACCCTATTCTGATCTTTTTATCAAAGCTTTTGGTGGCTAAATCTACCATTTTACGCCATTCTTTAAGGCTGGGCTTGTTGTCCTTTAAGCCTAGTAATCTGACGATTTCGGTGGCAACTCCACTATCTTCGAGAGTAAGAGGAACTTCATAAATAGAGGGAGCATTGGGGAGTAACGCGATTGAGCTCTCTTTAACTCCAGTAAATAAACTGATCTTCTTGACAATATTAGAATTAGCCGGCTCCTCACTTCTTGCCACAAGTATATTTGGTTGAATACCTAAACCCCTAAGTTCTCTAGCGGAATTTTGAGCTGGTTTAGTTTTAATTTCATGAGAGGTGTTGATATAGGGCAAATATACTAAGTGTATATATAAACAATTTTCTATTCCAACTTTGAGCCCTAGCTCTCGAATAGCTTCAATAAAGCTTAGTGACTCATAATCACCGACAGTCCCTCCAATTTCAACGATATGAATATCAAATCCTTTACCCGCCTCCAAAATATATCCCTGAATAGCTGCCGTTAAATGAGGGATAATTTGAACATCATCTCCATCATATTTACCCGCTCGTTCATCTTGTATAACTTTGAGGAGCACCCTACCCGCCATTAATGAGCTTTGCTGATTTAATTCTTGATCAATAAATCGTTCATAATGTCCAAGGTCTAAATCTGTTTCTGCTCCATCTTTAGTAACAAAACATTCACCGTGTTCTCTGGGGTTAAGCATCCCGGCATCAACATTTAGATATGGATCACATTTTTGAAGATTAACATTAAACCCTCTTGCTTTTAGAAGGTTAGCAATCGAGGCAGCCGTAATCCCCTTGCCTAGCCCAGATATAACTCCACCGGTGACAAAAATATATTTTGTCTGTTTCTTTAACACCATTAAACCTCGCTTTATAAAGATTATATCTGGATTTTATTTTTTTACAAAAAAATTAATTTTTTATTATTTTGAAGATAAATAATTAAGAGCAGCATTTAATTGGGTATCGTTACCAGATTTTATATCCGAATTTGTTAACTGAACAGTTTGATCCGGGGTAATACCCTTCTTATTAATATCTTGCCCGTTCGGCCTATACCAACTGGCAATGGTTACTTTTAGAACTCCACCGTTATTAAGATTGAATAACTCTTGGACGACTCCTTTGCCAAAACTCTTAGTGCCGATTACATATGCTTGGTGGTTATCATGAAGTGCGCCCGTAGTAATCTCAGCCGAAGAGGCCGTACCTGAGTTTATTAATACTACGGTTGGAATATGGCTAAGAATATTGTCACCTTGGCCATAATAACTATCTATAACCGTGTTATTCCGCTTTTCTTGAAGTATAAGACTATTATTGTTAACCCATAGGCTGGATACGTTTATAGCGGCTGTCAATAGGCCTCCAGGATCATTTCTAAGGTCTAGTATTATACCTTTAACGTGGTCGCTCTTAAATTTTAGGGCAGCCTGATAGGCTAGTTTACTAGTATCATTAGCAAAGGAAATAATCTGCATGTATCCAATATTCCCTTTTAGAATCTTAGTACTAACACTTGGGATAGTAATAGTTTGCCGAACCACGCTAATATCAATCTTTTGACTTCCTCTAATTATGCCTAGATTAACCTTGGTTCCAGCAGGTCCCCTAATATCATTTACGGCTGTCTCAACGCTCATTCCGTTTGTTGAAACATTATTAATGCTTGATATTATGTCTTGAGGCTTTAACCCAGCCCTAGAGGCCGGATAACCACTTAGCGGAGCTATGATTTGAATATCTCCTGCTGCATTCTTACTAAGCTCTGCACCGATGCCACTAAATGAATTATTTAATTCATTATTAAAAACACTCGCTTCAGACTTGGTAAAATATTCAGTATAAGGGTCTCCTGGAGAGTTTGCTAATCCATGCATAATACCGTTCATAACCTGAGATTCGCTTAAATGACCATCGTAATTTGCTCTTAGAACACTGTAAAGCTGATTAACGTTCTTATAATTTAATTTCGCTGGTAATCCAGTTTCATAATTATTATTAGAAAAAGAAATGTTTCCGTTTCCAACATTTAAACCAAGTGCAAAGGAACCAAAAATAAGTATTAATAAAATAAGTATTAATAAGTATTTTTTTAAATTACGTTTCTTTAGTTTATCTAGACTATTCTTCATAACTCTCCCGTTAAATTAGTAAATCTATAATTTATTCTATATGAATAAAATAGATTCCACTCAAGTTAGTTAGCGTTCCGGTTGAGTATAACCCATTCTCACTGGCATTATACTGACTAACTACCGCATTTCCATTAACTACACCCTCAACGTACATAATGTGCCCATAGGGCCCTTCTGTTTGTACGGCTAAAACAGCTTTCCCATTTGGATCTTTATTAACAGCATAGCCCATATGTTCGAAATCACCATTCAAAGCTCCACTATAATCTATTACTGAGTACTTAATGGCTTGCCCACCACTTGCAACATCTGGAAAATTATAAGCAGTTAAGTCTATCCCCGTTGTTTGATAAAGCTTCCAAAACGCATAACTAGTACAGTTTCGATAAGCCCAACCAGAAGGATCATATTGATCGTTGGGAGGATATCCCCAGGCATATGGTCCGAAAGGAGCTCCTCCATAAGGTCCACAGTTCCCGTTATAGTTTAAACAAGAAGCATTACTATATGGATAACCTCCCGTTCCACCGTAATGGTAGCCCCCACCAAATGACGAAGCAATAATCGCGGCCTGTTGAGCATAAAGTTGGTTTAATGCCGATTTATTGGTCTGAATCTGTTGATTAAAAGTACTTTGCTGAGACTGATTCATGGCAAGCAAATTGTTTTCAGCAGCCTGTTCTTGAGCCACTTGGGCTTCTTGATTATTCAGTGATTTTAATAATAAACCTAATTGATTTTTTTGAATCTGAAGTTGCTGCTCCAAACTTGTAATTTCGGTTAATGTGCTTTGTATTTTATTTTGGACAGCCGTATAAGCTTCTTGTTGATCAACATATTGACTAATGCTACTGCTAGTTGCCAACATTTCTATCGGGGTTATTTGACCGCTTTCATAAAGTGTCTTGATATCATTAGAAAGTATCGATTTTTGGTTTAAAATCTCTTGTTGATCACTGTTGATTTGATTCTGAACATTTGTTTGTTGAACTTCGTTAGAATAAATCTGGGATTGTAAATTACTAACCTGAGCTTGAAGAGCCGATATCGATGCCTGGTAACTACCTGCTTGAGCTTCAAGGTTACTAATTTGTTGATTAACGGAGTTATTGGCATTATTTAGATTATTAATTTGTTGCTGGCAGTCTGTAACCGAACTACAAGATGCTGCCAATATCCCAAATCCATGGGTAAAAACCATAAACATTATTAATACACTTACGGTTATTAATACCGGAGTCGACCTTAAATAGCGTTTAAATGATTTTTGACTTTTGATTTTGAGCATTTTTGTCTTTTGTTTATGCCCTTTTATTATATTCTCACGTTTTACCGATGTAAAGACCTTAAATTGATTAAATAACATAAAAAAACCCCAAAATATACAATTATTAATTTTATTAAGCTTTAATTTTGAACCTTAAATATCTTCTTGTCGCTATATAAGCCGAAAAGGCCCCGATAATGATACCGATAAGAATTTGCATCGCAAGAAATAGCCAAAAATGGTGATCAAAATAATCTGTAGCATAGTTTATATCCAACAAACCTAAGGTAGATGCCTGAAGAGTGGAACTAGCTGTTACAAATACAGAGTTTATAATTATAACCGAAAAAACGGCCGACAAGATTCCATAAATTGCACTCTCAACTATAAAAGGACCCCTAATGTAAGCGGTACTAGCTCCTAATAAACGCATAATCTGAATTTCATCTCTTCGATTAAAAATAGCCATCCTAATAGTATTGAAGATTATAAGCGCTGAAATAAAGGCAAAAACCACAATGGCCACAACTCCCAGCTTTCTTAAAACATCTGTAGCATGAGCAATGTTATTAATCGCCGTCTTCAAACTACCAGAATAAGACGGTTGATTAGATTGAAGATTATTAATAGCCGGTTTATCTAAAAAGTTTTTAATCCCGTTAATCTTATTTAAATCATAGGCTCTAATGTGAATAGTAGCCGGAAGAGGGTTAGATGTTTCGTTAATAGCTAGAGATAACTGCTGATTTGAAGCATTCTGAGCCTCATATTGCCTCAAAACTTCTTGTTTATTCAAATATTGAACGCTTTTGACGTTAGGTAAAGCCTTAAGTTCTTTTATAAAAGTATCAGTCTGGGATAAAGTAACACTGTCCTTTAAATAAACCGATATGTCTATCTTATTTGTTATTTGGTTTATAGTATTTGAAAAAGTTGCGCTGATTACTAGAGAAAGAAGGACAACACTTAAAGTAACGACCATCACCGAAATAGCCGCTAAAGATATCGAGATATTCCTCATAAAATTAACTGTGCCAGTCTGTAGAATTCTAAAAAAATTTATAATTAATCTTTTCATAAAATACCCTGATTTTGAATAAATATTGTATTCATTTATATCCTGTAGTTTGAATTGGCTCGATCTGAGATAACTCTTCCGGATTTTAGTGAAACTACTCTTCTCTTTAGTTTGTTTACGATTTCAACGTTATGTGTTGTTAGCAATACGGTTGTCCCATATCTATTAATCTTCTCAAGAACTCTGATTACATCCCAGGCGTGTTTAGGGTCTAAATTGCCGGTAGGCTCATCAGCTATTAGAATCTTTGGTTGACGGACAATCGCTCGAGCTATAGCAACCCTTTGTCTCTCTCCTCCGCTAAGTTCTTGGGGCATATTTTTTTCCTTACCTTTTAGATTAACGATGTCTAAAACTTTTGGAACAGTATTCTTAATCTCTTTTCGACTAGCTCCAACAAGCTCCAGGGCAAAAGCCACATTCTCAAAAACATTCTTATTAGGTAATAATTTAAAATCCTGAAAAACCACACCTATTTTTCTTCTAAGCATTGGAATATCTTTATCTTTAAGTTTATCATAATCAATTCCGCCAATTATAATTTTTCCGGAAGTTGGTCTTTCTTCTCTTGTTAAGAGTCTAAGCAAGGTAGTTTTACCGGCACCACTTTGTCCAACAACTATCACAAATTCTTTTGGCTCAACGTGAATACTGATCCGGTTTAAAGCCGGACCCATTGCTTTAGAATAAGTCTTTGTTACCCTGTCCAATAATATCATTGGTTATATTATAATGTATTTTCTATAATTTTGCTTTAATAGCATAATTTAAATAAGCCTCAATAAAACCATCAATACCACCATCTAGAACCTTATCTGGATCACTGCTTAGATAACTAGTTCTTAAGTCTTTAACTTGCTTATAGGGGTGAAGAACATAGGATCTAATTTGATTTCCCCATTCTGCCGATTGAGACGGTCCCCTTATATCTGAAAGCTTTTTAACGTGTTGCTCTAATGAAAGTGATAATAATTTAGATTTTAAGATAGACAAAGCTACTTCTTTATTCTGGACTTGAGATCTTTCGTTTTGGATTGATACGCTAATTCCAGAAGGAATATGAGTTACCCTAACCGCCGAATCAGTTGTATTAACAGACTGACCACCATGACCTCCTGCCCTAAAAACATCTATCTTTAAATCTTTATCATCTAAATCTAATTTTTTATCAAAACTAATTTGAGGTATAACTTCAACTTTTGCAAAGCTTGTTTGCCTTAAGTTATCAGCATTAAAGGGGCTTAAACGAACTAATCTATGAACTCCCGCCTCCCCTTTTAATTTACCGTAGATATTGCTTCCAAAAACTTCAAACGTAATGCTTTTTAATCCAGCCTCTTCACCAACATTCTGATCAATGATTTTAATACCATATTTGGACTTTTCAACCCACCTAGAATACATTCTGAATAACATCTGCGTCCAGTCTTGAGCATCAGTTCCGCCCGCGCCAGCATATATGCTAACTATTGCATCATTAGAATCAAATTCTCCATTGTATTTCAGTTCTATTTTTAAAGATTCAATCTTAGACTGTATCTGATCTAGCTTTTCAGACAACTCTGATTTTAAAGTATCGTCTTTTAATTCTAGGAGTTCCTTAATAATAGTAGCCTCCTTTAGAATATCAGACCAAGGGTTAATTTGATCTTCTAAACTAGCCAGTTTTTTCATTTTTTGCTGAGCTTGAATTGAGTTTTCCCAGAATCTTGAATTTTCAGATTCTTTTTTTAAAATATCGACGTTTTTTTTCTTTTTAATAACATTAGGGTTATTAAAATATTCATTTATTTGAGCTTGTAAAAAATTTACTCTTTTAGTTAAATCTTCCATCTTAATTCCAAAGTACTGAAATTTGGCGATTAGTTGCCTCAATCTCTTTCATAGAACTATTACCGAGAGCCCCATAATACCATTTTTGATTTTCAAACATAGCATTTGCAACGTCAACAATATCCTTTTTGGATATATTAGTAATTCGTTCGGGTATTTTATAATAATCGTCTATTACCTCGTCAAAAAAATATCTAGACAAATAACCCATTGCCGTCCCCATAACAGTTTGAGCGGATCTTTGGAATCTTCCAATGAGGTATTGCTTAGTGGCTTCTATGTCGTCAAGGTTAATACCACCCCTTCTAACTTTTGATATTTCAGTTATTATTATGTCAATTAAAAGCTTAAGATTTTCCTCAGACAGTTGAGCCCCAAACCACCAATTAGTAACATCTCTGGAATAAGATATTCCAGAACTCATGTCATATAGTAAACCTCTCTCTCGAGCCGTCCCCATAATTTTTGAATGTAAAGTCTCTGTTAAATAAGTATTTAAAAGGCTTAGGGAATCTGTTTCTAAAGTATCTAACCTTCTTTCAAGAAACGTATCGAGATAAAAATAGACGTTATTTATGGTTTTATTAACTATAAAGATTGGTTTTGGAGGTATGTTTAATTTTTCTGAGGGGAGATTAAATCTCTTTTTGCCTTTAGGTAATTCGATGTTCTCAATTTTTTCAATCATTTCATTAAGTCTTTTATTATTAATTTTGCCAGCTATAACAAATCTCAAATTTGAAGTCATGTGAGTTTTTTTATAATGAGCTACTAGGTCTTCTATTTTGAGGTTATCCATAAGTTTAATGCGCTCTTGATCAGTTTTAGCTATAAATCCTATAGCTTTTCGCATCTCTAAACTTAATCTTCGGAAATGATTATTAGATCTAGCCGCTAACTCTTCCTTCACGTTACCAAATTCAGCCCTATATTCATCCTCTAAGAATAAAGGTTTTGAAATTGCAATTATCATTAAATCTAAAACCCTATCCCATTCAAAATCGGCACATTCGGCTTCATATTCAATATCGTAAATACCAGTAGATGCGTTACTATATGCCCCATTCTTCTCTAATTCAGCATGAAAATCTCTCGCTTTTGGAATTAACTCATTAGCTCCAAGTAAAACATGCTCCATTAAGTGAGGAATCTCCCATTTATTCTTTGACACCAGGTATTCGCCGGCTCTGAAATTAAGATTGAATGTCATCACCAAGGCATCTGGAACATTAATAACTAAACCTTTAGCCCCATTTTTAAGCGCTAATTCTTTAACAGTATGTTTCATGATTACCTTTTACGTCTTTTAGCGACCGTTTTACGTTTACGCTCGTTCTTCCGAGCCTTTTTAATAGTATTGGTTCTCTTTTTAGCCGGTTTAGCATTACTGGCTTTAAAGTCTGTTTCGTTAAACTCTGATTGATTATCAACTATTTGATTGGCATTTTCTACCGAACCCCTAGCGGCTAAGGTTAGATCCGTTTCCATTGATTGATCTAATTGATCTTCAGAAACTGGCTCAGCATGATAAAGAGTTCTTAGAACCTCATAACGTAATTCATTTTGCATAGCTTCAAATAATAATTGACCTCTTTTTCTATATTCAACTAAAGGATCTTGTTGGCCCACGCTCATCCAATGTATTCCTTCTCTAAGATGATCCATATTTTCAAGATGCTGCATCCACAAAGCATCTAGAACTTGAAGATAAATTCCTCGCTCCACCATTTTATGCATAACTTCAATTCCAAAAAGAGTCTCTTTTTTCTTATAAAGTTTTCTGGATTCTTCTAATAAAACTTTTTCAAACATCTCGGCATTAGAATCAAATAGTTTGTCTAGGGTTTGGTCACTAAATGGATATACCTCTTTAATCATGTCCTCAAAGTTATCTGAAGTTATTTCTGGCGAATGGGCAAATAGAGCAGCTTGTTCTTCTATAAAAATGTTTATTCTTTTACTTATATCTTCTGATTTTAGAATGTCTTTCCGCATAGCATAAGTAGCTTTTCTATGACGATTCATGACATCATCGTACTGAACAACGTTCTTGCGTTGGTCAAAGTTATACCCTTCTACTCTTTTTTGAGCAGCTTCAAGAGATCTAGATATCATACGATTTTCTATCGGCGTATCGTCTGCTACTTTTAGGGTCGACATCACTGAAGCAATTCTTTCACCTCCGAATATTCGCATAAGATCATCTTCAGTGCTTACAAAAAATTGAGTAATACCAGGGTCACCCTGTCTACCGGAACGCCCTCTGAGCTGATTGTCTATCCTTCTTGATTCGTGTCTTTCGCTTCCTAGAACAAAAAGGCCACCTAATTCTTTAACGCCCTCTTCCAAAACTATATCGGTTCCTCTACCAGCAATATTGGTAGCTAAAGTAACTGATCCTTTTTTACCAGCTTTAGCTATAATGGCTGCTTCTTTCTCGTTATTCTTGGCGTTTAATACTTCATGAGGAATATTAGCCTTGGTTAATAATCTAGCTAACAAATCATTTTTTTCAATTGAAGCAGTACCGATCAAAACAGGCTGACCCTTGGTTCGCAAGGTTTGAATTTCTCTTACAATCGCTTTGAATTTACCAACTTCACTTTTATATATTCGGTCTGGCCTATCGGACCTGATAATATTTTTATTTGGCGGAATTTCGATTACATCAAGTTTATAAATCTGATGAAATTCTTCGCTCTCAGTCATGGCGGTACCAGTCATACCAGATAATTTGTCATAAAGTCTGAAGTAATTTTGGAAAGATATGGTAGCAAGAGTCATACTCTCTTCTTGAACTTCAACTCCTTCTTTAGCTTCAAGAGCCTGATGAAGACCTTCGCTATATCTTCTTCCCGCCAACAAACGCCCAGTAAACTCGTCGACAATAACTACTTCTCCATCCTTAGTAATCACATAATCTTTATCTTTATGAAATAAAGCATGAGCCCTTAAGGCTTGTTGTAAATGATAGATGGTTCGAATATTCTCAGATCCATAAAGATTATCAATATTTAAGATTTTTTCAATCTTCTCTACACCAGAATCAGTTAGAATGACAGTCTTTCGTTTCTCATCTGTTTCAAAATCCTTATCTTTATTAAGTTGCCTGACAATTTTTGAAAATTGAGCGTAGCTAGAACCACTAGTAGCGCTCGGAGAACTAATAATCAAAGGGGTTCGGGCCTCATCTATTAGGATTGAATCCACTTCGTCGACGATTGCATAATTAAGATCTCTTTGTCTTAATTGATCAACTTCTCTAACCATATTGTCTCTTAAGTAGTCAAAACCGAACTCATTGTTAGTCCCATAGGTTATGTCGGCTTTATAGGCTTCTTGTCTTGTACAAGATCTTAAATGATGAAAACGCTCATCTTGATGGTCATTATTTGTAAAGCTTGGATCATAAATATAGCTCTGTTCGGCGACTATAACTCCCGTAGTAAGCCCCAAAAAGTGATAAACCTGTCCCATCCACCCAGCATCTCTTTGAGCTAAATATTCGTTTACCGTAACAACATGCACTCCCTTGCCAGATAAAGCATTAAGGTATACCGGAAGCGTAGCTACAAGAGTTTTACCCTCACCCGTCTTCATTTCAGCAACATTACCCTCGTGTAGAACAATTCCTCCAATTAACTGAACATCAAAATGCCTTTGTTTCAAGGTTAGATTAGCGGCCTCCCTTACGACCGCAAAAGCATCGGGAAGAATATCGTCTAATGTTTCCTTTTTTAATCTTTTCTTTAAAATGTCTGTTTGAGCTTGAAGTTGTTTCGGACTTAATTTTTGATATTTTAAAGCTAAGGCATTAATAGCATCTACCTTTTTTCTCAATCTTTTAATATGTTTTGCTTGAGGATCGCCAAGAATTTTTTTAAAAACTATATTCATATATAAAAATCAGAAGCTTTCTGTTTAATACCCTTTCTACTTTATCTTATAGTATAGCCAAAAAATTATATAAAATCGAATAATTTTTTAAGATTGACGACTTCTAAATCTGGCCATTAATCTACGATGAAATTTACCACTATGATGCAAGTCTTTATATTGATGTATCTTTTGAATAACTTTGCTCTCTACTATATCTATAGCGGCAAACATATTAATAGTCGACTCTTTTATGTTAATTGTTTCCTTAGGAAGATAAAGAGTAATTTCACAAGTATACTTATTGGTGCTTTTAGATTTAGACTCTTTTAATTGAATCTCGGCATGAGCTGATTCTTTGACAGCTGAAGGCAAATATTTATCTATATGGCCCAACTTTTTTAAAACATATCTATGAGTTTTTTCATCAATTTTTAAGTGCACTCCTTGAATATCTATTTTTTGTAACATGGCTTCCTTTATTTGAATTTATTCTCTTAGATTATTATAGTACTTTTTTATTTCCCATATAAGTCTGCAAGACGTCTGGGATTAATACGCTCCCGTCTTTCTGTTGATAATTTTCAATAATTGCAATTGGAGCTCTACTTAAAGCAAAAGCGGTTGCATCGTTAGTGTGGACAAATCCTATGTCGCCGTTTTTCTTTTTAAATCTAGTCTTCAGCCTACGGGCCTGAAAGTCTGTTATATAATCTGCTGAATGAGTCTCTCGATATTTGTTTTGAGCCGGGAGCCAAGCTTCAATATCCACCCCCCTAGCGTTTGGAAACCCTATATCAGCCGTACACTTCATTAAAACTTGGTATGGTATTTTTAGGGATTGCATTAAATATTCTTCTATTGCAATAAGTAATAGGTGTTCTTGATAACCGTTTTCGGGTAAACTAAATACTTCCATTTCAAGCTTATCAAATTGATGGCTTCTAAATAAGCCCTCAGTGTCTTTACCGTAAGTCCCGGCTTCCCTCCTAAAGGAAGTACTATAACCAATATATCTTATGGGTAGATCATCTTCGGAAATTATTTCATCTTTATACATCGTACACAAGCTGTGTTCAGCACTAGCATTTAACCATAGTTCGTCTTGATCAATCTTGTAGGTTACTTCTTCGGCATCAAGCCTCCCAGAAGCTTCGTATACATCCGTTTTTATAAGAGCAGGCGGTATTACCGGGACAAATGCTTTAGATGATATATTTAAATTATTATCAGAAACAATTTTAGCTATAACTTCTTCTTTAGTTAAAACATCTAATACATACTGAATGATAGCAAATTGAAGACTTACTAGTGGGCCTTTTATATAATTAAATCTGCTCCCCGCTATTTTGGCGGCTCTTTTTTTATCAAGCCAATCTTTACTCTCGGCAATTTCAGCATGATTTTTAATATCAAAATCAAACACTGGAATTTCACCAACACTTTTAGACACATAATTCTCGGATTCGTCTTTCCCAAAAGGCACCTCATCAAGAGGCATATTCGGAACTTTTAACAATAAGGTATTTAATTCTTTGGCGATATTAGCCAATTCTTCTTCTTTAGAACGTAGGGTCGATTTAAGATTTTTAGCTTTTTCTATAGTCTCTATGTCAGGTTTGGTATTTTTCCCGATCCCGCTAAGTTGATTGCGCTCTTCCCTTAGATTCTCAACTTCCTTAATCAAAGATAAGTGTTTATTATCGGTTTCAATAATGAGTCCAGTATTAATCTCATAACCTTTAGATTGAGCCTTATCTTGAACTTCCTTAGGATTTTTTCTTATTAAGTTTAGATCTATCATGAATTAGATTATACCTTCTTATCTTTTCTTTTGGGAAGAGATTGTAATGTCATTTCGGTTCTTTTTCGAGCGTATTCACAAAAATCACAAGTCCCACCCATAGCAGCTTTTCCAACATTTGGGATATTGCCCTCTAAGCATTCTTTTATATCTAAAATAGCTTTATCGACCCAACTATTATCCCCATCATATTCGATTAACTTCGTTTTAAACTCTAATCTGTCGTTAAAGCCCTCTGGATCTACTAAAGCATTGGTGTATATAAATACAGCCTTATTGTTAACCTTAAATCCGTTCTTTTGTAATAACCATTGATAAACTTCAACCTGTCTTTTGTAACTATTCTGCCAATCTGCATCAATATTAATATCAGAAGATTTTGAGGTAGCCTTATAATCAACGACTATTAGTTCTTCTTTTTCATTTATCCATAAATCGTCGACCGCCCCAAATATAAATAAGTTAGTAGCTTCATCTAAGTATCCGACGCCGATAAAATTTTCTCTCCATTTATCTAAATCTTTATGGCTAAAAGGAATCGCTTTAATATTATTCTCAACCATTATAGGATGAGGTTGTGATTTTATTCTAAAAGAGTCAAATTCTTTCTTAAACAACTCATCAACAGCTTTGTTTAAACTAAAAGGCGGACCATTTGGCCTTTTAATACCCATTCTGGCGTCTAACCAAAAACATCTAGGACATTGAATAAAAAGCTCTATTTTAGACCTACTTATCTTAAAAGCATTACTTTGACCAACTTTATAGACATTATTAGAGTTATAATAATTTTGTGCCATACTTACTACTAATTGTATCAAACTAAATGATTAATCTCTTTTTTATCTAAAATGGAAAACTATAAAACAATAAAAAATTATATAAGTTCAGATCATTTTATATATTCACTTTTGCCAAACATAAAGATTTACGATAAAGATCATAATACCTTAGGATTTATGAAAATAAGATTTCGAACATATGGCAAAAAATATAATTACGTATTTAAAGATCAAGATAATTTAGAGATATTATACATTCTTGAAAGGATTAAATTACCAAAAAGAGCCTTCGGGTATAAAGTTTTAACCAAAGACAAAAAAGAGATTTTTATTATAAAGCATCTGGGACCACGAATTTTATTTAAAAAAAATGTTTTTGAACTTACTAAAAATAAAAAGGTTTTTGGCTACATAAAAGAAACCAGCAGTAATTTATTTATGATTAAACACTCCTTTCTACTTATACCGTTGGTGGGAGAGTTTATCTATAACTTAGCCAGTTTTATACCAAAATCTTTTTTGTTGTATTGCTCTTCAAACGCAACGAAAACTAGCCAAAAAGTTGCTAAAATTAAAATTCAAGATAATTTTGTAAACATAGGTTTAAGACTTGATCTTATTAATGACTTAATGGATGATGAAACGCTTACTTTAATATCAGCGATATTAGAACTTCTTGAGGTATCATCCAAAAGATAATCAAATAATAGTTAATATTTCTTGAGGTTTATTAACAATATAATCAGGGCTATGGGCTTTCAACATTTCTTTACTATTAAAACCCCAACTAACTGAAATAATCCTAATATTAACCTTCTTAGAGGCTTCGATGTCTCTTGGTTCGTCACCTATATAATAAACTTTTGATCTATCTAAATTATTTCGGGATATTATTTTATTTAAATTTCGAGCTTTATTTAAAATTCCAACACTTCCATATGTTTTATTAATATATTTTTTTAAATTATATTTTCTTAAAAACATATCAATGTTTTTTTCGCTATTACTGCTCATAATATAAATCTGATAATCTTTATTTTTTATTTCTTGAAATAGATCTTGAATCCCATTAAAGGGTTTGATCTCGTCGATCCTTTTGAGCATTAATTTTCTTCCCTTAAATACTAAGTAGGGCCATTTATATTTAGGAATATTGAGCTCTTTAGCTACATCAATAAGTTGTAAATCTTTTAAGCGGTGGATTTCTTTTTTATCTAATAATCTTGGGTGTTTGGTAAGATCATGGGCTATTTCTAGGACCAAGCTAAAACTATCTGCTATAGTACCATCAAAATCAAATATAATTGTTTTCATTAATATATTCTATGTTTAATAATTATCTTTTGTCTAATTTTCTAATATCATCGTGATTTAAACCAAAGTAATGTGCAATTTCGTGCCACAAAGTATGTTTTATTTGTTGTTTTAAGGATTTAAAATCAGTCGAAACAGACTCGATAGGTAATTTAAAGAGGGTAATTTTATCAGGAATTAATTTTTGATTACCTTGTCTCACGCTAATAGGAGTGCCTTCGTAAAGACCAAACAGGGTCTCATATGGCCTTAAGTTTAACTTTTGGCGTTGAATACCACTAGGTTCATCTTCAAATATAATCGCAACGTTTTTAATTGCCTTAACGTGATCTTTTGGAAGTTCCATTAAACATTCGTCAATTAGCTTTTGAAAGGTTTGATCATTTACTTTATACATCTTTTTATTTAACTAAGTCTGGGTATATAGATTTAGTTACTTCATCTATTTCATACCTTAAGTTTGGGAATGGAACACCCTCTCTCGCCGTAACTCCTTCAAGTGCCCAAAAAAATCTTTCTGAATAGCCCCATCCACAAGTCGGTGGCATCCCGTACTCAAGCATTTCGACAAAATCTATATCTAACATTTGAGCTTCATTATCGCCCGATTCTCGTAATTTCTGCTGCTCTAAGAATCGATCCAATTGATCAATTGGATCATTTAACTCTGAGTAACCGTTTCCCATCTCACTTCCACCAAAAACTGGATGGAACCTTTGAGTTAATCTTGGATCGTTAGGATCCTTTTTGGCCAATGGAGAAATACTCAAAGGTTCTAATATCAACCAGAAAGGTCCCTCGGATTCTCTCCTTATTATCTTCCAAACATTATCTAAGGCTCTTTGAATATTTATCTCTCCGTCTAATTTGACGCCGTTGTCTCTTAAAATAACTTTTAAGTTATTAAGATCCGGATTAAAAACATCGACATTAAACCTATCTTTTAAGATATCGGCATATTTTACTCGAGGCCATTCTTTCGAAAGGTCAATTTTAAAATTACCAACTTCAAATTTTAATTTGCCCCATGTTTTAGAAGCCACACTTTTCATCATTTTCTCATAAAATTCTATCCCCTCCTCATAACTTTGATAGGCGGCATAGCTCTCTAGAGCAATATGTTCGGGCAGATGTTCGTCTGAATAATTTTCATTGCGAAACCTGGGCCCAATATCAAAAACTTTTTCATACCCCGCTCCTATTAATCTTTTTAGGGGTAATTCCTGACTAATCCTTAAATAAAAATCTTGGTCTAAAGCATCCATATGGGTTAGGAATGGGTTAGCATCTGCTCCACCGGTAGTATGTTCTAAAACTGGAACGTTTATTTCAATAAAACCTTCGTTTATTAAAAATTCTCTTGAATGTTGCCAAAATTGACTTCGTCTAATGAAACGTTCTTTTACGTCTTCATTAACATTAATATCTACATACCGCCTTCTTAATCGTTCTTCTTTATTTGAAAAACCATCGTGACCCGTAGGTAAGGGTCTTAAGGATTTAGCTAATATTCTAAATCGTTTAACTTTTAAGGATATTTCGTTAGTTTTAGTTTTAATAACTTCTCCTTCAGCTTCAATAAAATCTCCGCCGTCTAGTAGATTTATTTGATCAAAGCCTAACCTACTATCATCTTCTTTAATATTTATTTCATCTATTTGAGACCTCTCCATGAAAAGTTGCATTTTTGAACTGTCGTCCTTAATAACTATGAAGGCAAGTTTTCCAAATTTTCTAATATTAATAATTCTCCCAACCAGAGTTACTCTCTTGGAATTAAATTTATCAAAATCTTCAACAATATCTTTTATGATATTGGTTCTATTGGTTTTGGCGGGATAAGAATTTATACCTAGATCTTTAAGCTGCTCTAGTTTTCGAAGTCTTTCGTCTCTTAATTCTTTAAGGTTTGCCATAAATCAAAAATACCGTTTTAACATCAGTTATAAGTATAATAAAAAACTTAGAACTAAACTAATCTATTTTAATCTTAAGATATGGCAACTATTTTAAAAGATGATGTGTCTTGGGGGGTTTTAATTTCAACCATATCACCTAGTCTTTTATCAAGCAAAGCCGAGCCAATAGGAGACTCATCAGATATTTTTCCATTAAGCGGGTCGGCTTCTACGGTGCCCACTATTTGAAATTCTTTAACGTTAGCAGCATTCTTTAACTTAACAACCGAACCAAGTCTTACCTTGTTATCTGTCTTGGGTCTTTGAATAATCTCCACGTTTTGTAAAATATTTTCGATTTCACTAATTCGGGCTTCATCTTTTTCTTGTTCAGACCTAGCTGATTGATACTCAGCGTTTTCAGATAAATCGCCCAGTTCTCTGGCATTCTTAATGGCCTCAGCTATATTTGGCCTTCGGTCCTTAAGCTCATTTAATTCTCGCTCTAATTCGGCTATACCCTCTTTGGTTAATCGAAATAATTTCTTCATACTTATTACCCCTCTATTACAAACTTGCTATTTTGATAGATTGATCAAGTCAATATACTTCATCATTTTTTCATTATTTTCAGTTCTTCGCTTAACAGCAATTTCCTGATCGCCATGCTTTGAGCTAATAACGGCTCTAATTGGCACCCCCAAAAGATCTGCATCGGCAAACTTTTCACCAATTCGCACGTCTCGGTCATCATATATTACATCAATACTTTTTTGTGTCAATAGATTGTATAATTTTTGAGCTTTATCAAGAGTTTTTTGATCTTGACCAATGGCAATTAAATAAATTTTAGCAGGGGCAATAGTCATTGGCCAAACCAATCCTAGATTGTCTGAAAATTTTTCAGCCATTACCCCCATAAGTCGACTTACACCAATACCATAACAGCCCATAATTATAGATTTTTGATGACCATCCTTGTCGGTATAATAAAGATCTAGAGCGTCGGTATACTTCGATCCTAATGAGAACGTATTACCCACTTCTATAGCTTTATACGGTTTTAGGTCAGACTCTTTAAGCCCAATCTTATTAAGATTCTTAGCATTATAAATTTCTTTATTAATAGCTATTTTCTTTTTTTCATCCAAATAGATCAAATCTTCTCCAACGTCACTTAGAGTTTGAAATTCGTCGCTAAAAGAAGTGCTGAATATTCCCCCATCAGCATAGGTTCTATAAGTATCTTTTCCAAGCCCCAATCTTTCATATATCTTAAAGTAGGCACCTAAGACCTCTTCATAATAACGGTGATGTTCTTCTTCGTTTAAATTAAACGAATAAAGATCTTTCATCAAGAATTCACGACCCCTTAGCAACCCACTCTTAGCTCTTAGTTCGTTTCTAAATTTATTTTGAATTTGATATACATAAACAGGTAAATCTTTATATGAATTTATAAAACCAATCATACTATCAACAATTGGTTCTTCGTGCGTTAAACCAATACCCAAATCTTGGCCGCTATTTAATTTAGTCTTGAACCAGTTATCAACTTTTTTATCATCCCAACGATCAGTTTTCTCCCAAATGTCTTTAGGCTGTAAAGTACTCATTTGAACTTCAAGGGCCCTTATTCTATTCATTTCCTCTCGAATAATCTGCGATATTTTATCTAAAACAATTTTACCCAAAGGAAGATAACTGTATACACCAGCCATCTCTTTATGAATAAAACCAGCCTGTATTAAAAGTCTGGCATTGTTCGAGCTTTCATCAGCTGGAATCGATTTGCTTGTTTTAGTATATAGTTCGGATAATTTCATAAACTCTTTGGTTTTTATCCTATCTATTCTAGTCTAGTACTTTCTGATAATCAATTAATGAAAAATCGCCAAAGGAGCTAAATAAATTATAAAGAAAGCTAGAAAGTTTTTTAGAGCATGCAAAGTCATTGAAGCATAAAGCCCGTCAGTCTTTTCTCTTAGAAAAATTAACACCATGGATAATATAAAAGTATCAACCGCTCCAACCCATAGCGGTCCACCAACACCTTCTATCAAATGGGCGCTAGCAAAAATAACGCTCGTAACAATTGCCGCAAATATTTTTGGTAACCATTTTTTCATACTTCCATATAAGAACCCTCTGAACATTATCTCTTCGGCAATCGGGGGAAGAACAACAAGGCTTATAAAAGTCACCACAAGAGGTCCTACACCGTGTACGGCACTAAAACCAACGTTCTGCTTCTGACTAGCGTTAAAACCTTTAACAAAAGCTGTCAGAAGACCTACGGCTATTAAATATAGCGGGAAATAGATCAATAATCCCATAAGAGCATAAACTGGGTCTTTTACTTTAATTTTTCTAAGACCAATAACCTTTTTATTAATCTTATATTTCTTTAAAAGCCATAATATTGCAAAAACAGTAAAAGCCTCAGCTATTAAAATATATGCAAACTGCCCATAAACAGAATTCGTCAACCAACTATTTACTTGTTTAGAGTTAAAATGCTTAATAAAAATTGGGTATATGAGTACGATCATCCCAACAACTTGACTTAAGATATATATTAAAACAACATATATAACCCCCATCCAAGCCGACCATTTTATTGAATTACCTAGTTCATGGGTTGATTGTGAACTATCATCCATCAATTAAAAAAACCTTTTTATGTCTAAATATGTTACGACTACAAGTAAAGCTAGCAATAAAAGCATTCCTATGGCATTAATAAGTTCTTCTCTTTTAGCGTTAAGGGGGTTTTTAATTGCCCTGGTAATCAAAGTAAGCCAAAACCTTCCACCGTCTAGTGCTGGAATTGGTAAAACATTCATTAGGGCTAAAGTTAACGATATGATCGCTAAGATAAATAACATGAAATATATCCCAGCAGCACTTCCATCCTTCAATAGTACAAAAATACCAACAGGTCCAACTAGTTGACTACTTGCACTAGTTTGAGCATTTTTTCGAGCTACCTGGTTATTAGTTGAGGCCCCAGCTACAATACCCCCCAAGCCCTTGAGAGCCGTTCCAAGCCCTTTAAATGTTAAATAAAAAACCTGTTTGGTGGTACCGAGAGCTACAATAGGAGCCGCCCAAGTATAGCGCACAGTCGTAAAGCCACTATAATATTGTCCGACTGAAACCCCTAAATATACTTTTTGATGAGTGTGAGAATAGGTCGAATCCACCTCTTTCGTTGTATTCAAAGTCGTATAAGCCGTATATTCCCTAGAATTTCTTTTATATTGGATGGATACCTTCTGACCGGCAAATTCCTTGGTAACGGTTTGAAGGTCGTAAATATTAGTTATTTTTTGGATGTTATTTTTCGAACCAATGGATATAAGTTGATCACCTGGTTTTAATCCAGCATGAAATGCTGGAGAATCTTTTAAGATTGACCCGACTTCTACCAGTGCTATTTTATTCGAAACAATTTTTTCATTAGATGGAACGCTAAATTGATTAGGGATAATTTTAGGAATTCCCACTAGAGCTAAAATAAATAAAATAAAAACTCCGACAATTAGATTAGCAAAAACCCCAGCCAACATAATCTTGGATTTAACATAAAGACTTGCAGCACCGTAGCTACCTTTCTCGGTGTCTGAATCATGTTCACCTTTTAATTTTACATACCCGCCTAGAGGCAAGATGTTGAATTTAAATACCCAGCCCTTCTTGGTCTTTTTTTTATAGATTGTTGGTCCAAAAAATATAGCAAATTCTTCAGCCTTTACGCCGTTCCTTATTGCAACAATCAAATGTCCAAACTCGTGAACAACTATAAGACCTATAAAAATTACTATGCCAAAAATCAAAATAAAAATAGCCATTAATTTTTCCTTTTATACTTTTATCCAGTATACCAGTATTTATTATTTAGATTAAAATAGGCTTTAATCTTTTAATGCCTAAAGAGTCATTACTTCTTTTTCTTTATCATTTGCTAAAGATTCAGCCTCTTTTTTAGATTCCGAAATCATGTCATTTATTTGTTTCTCGAATCTTTTATATTCATCCTCGCTGATAGTTTTATCTTTTTTGAGTTTATCTAAAGAATTTAAAGCATCGTGCCTAAGATTACGTTCTCTAACCAAAGTCTCTTCAAGTTTTTGACTAATTTGTTTGGCGATTTCCTTTCTTCTCTCTTCAGTTAAAGCTGGTACCGGTACCCTTACAACTCTTCCGTCGTCACTTGGATTAAATCCTAAAGCCTGATTATTCCTAATAGCACTCGAAATATTTTCAAGATTGTTTGGATCATATGGCGTAATTTGAAGAAGAGTAGCATCAACAACACTTATTGTCGCTAATTGATTTAGGGGCGTGGTAGTATCGTAAGCTTCTACGGTCACCGCATCTAACATACTAACGCTGGCTCGACCAGTTCTCAGAGACTTTAAGTCATTAATAAATTTTAATTTTGATTGACCAAGTTTATCGTTTAGAGATTTAACTATTTGATTACTGTCCATATTATAAATATATCAGAAAATATGATTTTTTAATCTATAATTTCTCCTAAAGCTAATCTATTGAATCTTCTTATTACGATATTTTCACCTAGTTTTGCGATATTTTTTTTAATCAAATCAGCAATAGTTATATCAGGATCTTTAATAAATGACTGATCAACTAGACACTTCTCAGCAAAATATTTTTTTACTTGGTTGTCAACAATTTTTTCGATCATTTCTTTTGGCTTATTAGATTCTTTAGCTTTTTCTATAAATTCAGCTTTTACTTTTTCAATATCTTTAGAAGGAACTTTCTCAATACTTAGATATTCAGGATTACTAGCGGCAACATGCATAGCAATGTCTTTGGCTAAATTTGAAAAAATATCATTTCTAGCAACAAAATCAGTTTCACAATTAAGCTCAATCACTACCCCAATTCTGTTGTCGTGGTTATAAGTGGCGACTAATCCTTGTCTAGCCTCTCTCTCCCCCCTTTTCTCTGCTTTCGTTAAGCCCTTTTTCCGCATTTCTTCTAAAGCTTTATCGAAATCTCCTTGATTTTGTTCTAAAGCTTTTTTAGCATCTGTTAAACCGACGCCCGTAAGATCTTTAAGCCTTTTAATTTCTTTAATATCTATCGACATAACTTTCTCCTTTGAATATAGATTATGGTTTTTATATAGATTTTACAGCTGATTTTCCGGCTTCGAAAGCTTGATAAATGTAATCTGCAATTAATTGAATAGTCTTAATGGCATCGTCATTAGCCGGAATAGGATAAGTAATTTTAGAAGGATCCGAATTGCTATCACATATAGCTATGACTGGAATTTTAAGTTTATTAGCTTCTCTAACAACTATTGAATTAGCCGTTGAATCAACCACAAATACCGCACCTAGCTTACTATTCATTTCTTTAATTCCGCCATAAATATGGTTCATGTCATCTATCTCTTCTTGTACTCTTTGAAGTTCCAATTTATTGTATTTGTTTTGGAATTCACCACTAGTCATTTTAGCTTCTAGATCTTTTAAGTATTTAATACGGCCACTTATGGTATTCCAGTTGGTTAAAGTTCCACCCAACCATCTTTCGGTAACGTATGGCATTTTAATCTTTTGGGCTAAATCTTTGATTATTTCTTGTGACTGAAGCTTAGTACCAACTAATAATATTTGTTGCGAACTTTTAGATAGTTTAGTAACAAATTCTAAAGCTTCGTTTAATTTTTCTACCGTCTTAGTTAAATCAATTATATGGATTCCGTTTTTCTTAGAATGTATATATTCTTTCATCTTTGGGTTCCAGCGACTTGTTTTGTGACCAAAATGAGCCCCAGCTTCTAATAATTTCTTTATATCTACATCAGTAGCCATGATTTATTTCCTTTCTCTTCGATTGAGTGCCTTTTTAAACTTTTAAGAAAATTTATAAGGAGGATATATTTCTCAACCTGCTTAATATTATTAATTGTTATTCTAACAGATACATTATCTTTTTACAATAAGGCCTGCTTAAGGCCACAACATAGTAGACTTAGACTTAGACAATCTCCGCGTTAGATAGTAATAAACTGTTACCGAAATGACTCATGTAAGATCATGTAGTATTTAATAGTGATAACCTTGTTCTCGCTGAGTCCTTTCTAGTTTAATTGTTAATGAATTAATTCTATCACGTAAAAGCTTGGG
>DAHXLD010000004.1 GCA_027371845.1 Candidatus Saccharimonadota bacterium | reverse complement strand
TCTTAAGTTCGGTGTATAGCTGTTTGTAGTTGCGGCCTTCCTGTAGGCGTTGCTTGATCTGCTCGTCAGATAACTTTGGCATTGTTTTTATTTTAGATAACCTAAAACCAGTTTAACATACCCTAATTAGTGAGGGTGCATACCCTTCCTGTCCTATTTAAGGTATAAGAATCCAGCGTTTTAATAATTGTTGGCAAGTTTGAGTGAACTCTTTTTCATCTAAGTCGTATTTTTTAGCTATCTCATGTAATTTATAAGTCTTACGGGGATTTCTAACTTCTTTTAAGTGGACACTCTGGTTTATTATATGTCCGGCTTTTCTATAAAAAGTATATCTTAGGGTGTATTTTGGATACATATAAATAAGCCCTAAAGGAACGGTCTTTTTATTAAGCGGGTATCTTAGTTTGTGACCACTCCAGCAGGATCTTGAATGAGTGTAAACTAGGTCGCTTAATTCACTCCATTTTTTTATAATATTTTTTTCTTCTAAGTATTCTTGATACTCTTCATTCATATCGTTTTGGTGCCAAGTCCGGTTATGTTTGGGCATATCTAAGAAGTTATGCCAATAATTAGTTAATCTATACATTAAACGCAATTATATACTTATTTTTTTTAATATACATATTTATCTTATAACTTGCTAAAATACTATTATGGCACCTAAAACGCTAGATTTATCGATGGATCTTAGGCAATATGTTGGGGACGAATTATTTGAAACAAGGGCTTGCAGAGGTGTAGATACAAATACCTTTTACCCAGAACGTGGAGATCTTTCTAAGAAAGCCTTTGCAGAAATTGTAAGATATGCGATTTCATTTTGTGATGATTGTCCAATTAAAGATGATTGTCTTTTTTATGCTCGTTCAAACAATCTGACAGATGGCATCTGGGGAGGCGTTTACTTAAACGAGTATCATAAAAGACCTAGAAAAAATTATTAGGTTTTCTTTTTTTGGAAGAAGAGAATGTAAATTATTTCAAGTATCCCGGCGGTATTAATAATAGCCATAACCAAGAACCAACTCATTTGATTATTTCTAGCAGACTTCCAAAGGGCTATTATTTTCCAGACTAACTCCCAGATAACTAAAATAATTAGAATAATAATATCAGCGTGACTTAAGTTAAAATTTTTATTTGCAGTTAAAATTCTCACATTTAAATTATACACCATAATAGGCGTATCCAAATAGTTAAGCTTAAGCTAGATCATCCTTATAAACATATTTTCCACCTCTTAAGAACGAGGCTATGGCAGCTACCAAGCAAGCTATTAATGCGAACCAAAGAACGATTATAAGACCGTGCTTAAAAGGTTGCCCTATTATTTTAGGAAAAAATTCTTTTGAAGTTAATTTTAAAGCAGCCCGAGAACTTAAATTGCTTAAAACCTTTGGTCCGAGCAAGGTTTTTAGGGGGTTGTAGCCTAAAAAGGCGGCAAATAAGTAACTAACTGCTGGTAAATGAGCCAGGTTGGAAGCTAAAACATGGGAAACCCCGTTTGAGGTTAAGGCTTGATAGATAATTTTTGGAACGCTAGCCGTTAAGCCAACTATCATTAGCGTAAAAAAGACACCTATCGAAAGAGGCATACCTACGTTTTGAAAGGTTGCGCGCATACCAGATGCAACTCCTCTAAATCTTGATGGGACGGAATTCATTATGCCGGCCGTATTTGGGGAAGAAAACATTCCAAACGACAAGCCATTAATAATTAAAATGATAGCGAATTCCCAATATGGAAAATCTACTGGTAGTAGCATCATTAATGCAAAACTTCCGGCGGCTAGAAGCATGCCTCCAGTTGCAAATGGGCGAGCTCCATATTTATCCGACAGGTAACCTGATAGAGGGCCTGCTATCAAAAAGCCTAAAGTGGTTGGTAGCATGTATATTCCAGCCCATAAAGGAGTTTGAGTGAAAGCATAGCCATGTAAAGGCAGCCATATGCCCTGTAGCCACATTATTAACATGAATTGTAGACCACCTCTACCTATAGCTGCCAATAATCCGGCTATATTCCCGGCTGAAAAGGCTCTTATTTTAAATAAACTTAAATTAAACATCGGTTCTTTAGCTCGTCTTTCAAATAATATAAAACCGATTAAAAGAACTAATCCGGCCGCTATTAAAGAGATCACCAGAGGATCCCCCCAGCCCATAGATGAGTTGCCATAAGGCCTAATACCATAAGTTATTCCAGTTAATAGGGCCGCTAAGCCCAAGGCAAACGTTATGTTGCCAACCCAATCAATTTTAGCCGGATGAAATACATCTATTTCTTTAAGAGCTAAATAGGACCAAATTATCCCAATAATGCCTATCGGAACATTGAATAAAAAGACCCATCTCCAGGAAAATTGTGCTAAAAATCCTCCTACTAAAATGCCAATAAATGATCCCGCCATTGCTGCTATTTGATTAATTCCGAGAGCCATACCTCTTTGGTTGTGTGGGAAGGCGTCTGTTAAAATGGCAGCCGAATTGGCCATAAGTAGGGCTCCTCCTACGGCTTGAACCATTCGGAAGATTATTAATTCAAGAGCTCCAGATGTGCCATGGCTCCAAGTTAAAGACGCCATCAAGGCCCCGATGGTAAAAATAACAAACCCTAAATTGTACATTTTTACTCTACCAAACATATCACCTAATCTCCCGAGAGTTACAACCAGGACTGCCGTAACTAACATATATCCTAGTAAAATCCATAATAGGTATACAAAACTACCGGGGCTTAAGGGATTTATGTGGATTCCTCTAAAAATTACTGGTAGAGCAATAATTAAACTGGTAGCGTTTAAGGCAGCCATTAATATGCCAAGAGTTGTGTTTGAAAGAGCGACCCATTTATAATGCGGACTCTCTTTATTTATGTTTTTAAGAACATTTTTTATCATATTTATTCTTCTACTCCATTAATCCATTGATTAAGGCTAATAACTTCAGCTTGCCTTGGGAATATCTTTTCTATTAGAACTCGATGGACTTCTTCGTCCTGATCGGCGCAACAATCTGAAAGGACACTCAAACTAAAGTCTTGATCAGCCGCGTACCTTAGGGTACTTAGCACTACCCCACTTGTAGAAATGCCCGATAATATTAATTTTTTAATATTTCGAGCTCGTAATAACATACTTAAATCATTGCCGGCAAAAGCACTAATTCTTTTTTTGGTAATAATAATGTCTTTATCGATTGTTTTTAAGACCGGCTGGGTTGATTCGTTTTCTTCGTCCATAGCGGAATCTTTAAATCTATCCTTAATTGATGCAAACATTTTATTATAGGGGCTTACTTCTGGGTAACCGTGTCTAAACCTAACGACTATAAAAATTACTTGAATATTATTTTGATGAGCATAATCGACCGCTTTTTGAACTTTGTCTAAATAATCCTTAGCTTTTTCATTTAAATTTTTTACAATACTACCCTGAACATCCATTACAAGCAGAGCCGTTTCGTTGGAATTCATAATATCTCTCCTTTATTTTTCTCTAAATTATTAATTATTGAAATCATTATACTTTTAAATAATTTTATATGATTTGAACTAATATTTTTAAACATGCTTTTCTCAATCACTAGTCCAGGATGTTTAATTTCGGTCATTAATTTCTTGCCTTGACTGGTTAATTCTAATTTGTGTGATCGTTTATCCTCTTTAAGTTGAGTCCTTTTGATATATCTTTTAGATTCCAAGGTGTCTACCAGACCGCTTAAGGTGGCAGCCTCAATCTTCATTTTTTCAATAATTTTTTTCTGATTAATGTTTTTGGAATTAGCGATAAAGTATAGTACCTGGTACTGACTTCTGGCTAAACCATAATTTTTCAAAATGTCATCAATAGCCTGGTTCATTAAGCTATTGACCCTTTTTATGGTGTATATGTATTCTGATTTAGACATGTTTAGTTAGCTACCTAAATAATAGTAATAAATCTACTAAATATTTTCAACTGATTAGTTCTTACGAGCTATTTGAATATTTATATAAAGGTCTATTATAAGGCTATGAGCAACATTAATATTCCCCTTCCTAAGCTTCTTAAAGGAGAAAGAATTGTTTATATTAAGAATTTTGAAGAGAACGTTCCTCGTCGTGCTATATCTAGCCTAAAAGCCATCGAAGAGTTAACGCGAGCTAAAAATTATCAAGAAATCGGCAAATATGGTCCAGCCATAGCAGCTGAATCTTTAAAGGATCATGATAACGAAAGAGAGTTCTCAAGATATGGTGCAATTTTTGGTCGAGACGCTCTTCGGGTGGCCGTTGACCTAATATCTAAATATCCCAGACTTACTAAGGTTACCCTAATTAAGCTATCTGAACTTCAGGGATTAGAGTTTAATGAACGCCGCGAAGAAGAAATTGGAAAAATTATTCATGAATTCAGAGACCCTCTAAAAGATCCGGTAGCGCGAGAGTTGACCGAACAAAGGGGTTGGGATTGGCCCTATTATGGATCAATTGATGCTACGATTGAGTACGTTAAAACTTTCGGCGTCTATTGCCAGAAGCATGGTTTTTCAATATTTGATCATATTTACAAGGACAGAAAAGACCAAAAACATAAAATGAGCCATGCTTTTAATTTGGCCGTTGATTGGATTTTAAATAAAATTAATTCAAGTGATTATGGCTTTTTAGAGTTTAAGTCCTTGACTCCCTTGGGTATTGAGAATCAGGCCTGGAAGGATTCTTGGGATAGTTATTTTCATCATGATGGCACGATTGCAAATCATCAGTTTGGGATTGCTTCAATCGAAGTTCAGGCCGCAGGTTATGATGCCCTGCTATACGCTGCGTATATATATTCGACTTATTTTAAAGACTCTAAGAAAGCCATTGAATTAAGATCGATAGCCCAAAAGCTAAAAGACCATATTTTAAAATATTTTTGGACTCAAGATAAAGGAGGATATTTTGTCTTAGGTTTGGATAAACAAAACGAGCATAAAACAAGACAATTAAAAATAAGAACTTCGAATATGGGGCATATTTTAAATTCATCCTTGTTTATAGGTAATGATGAGGATTCTATGAACATTGTAAGAAAGATTATTGAACAACTTTTTTCAAAAGAACTATTAAGTTATAGCGGGATTCGAACTTTAGGGAGTGACGAAATTAGATTTAGACCAGGAGCTTACCACAATGGGAGTGTTTGGATATGGGATAACTTTTTAATAATTCAAGGCTTAGAAAAGCAAGGATATTTTGGATTGGCTAGATTTCTCGAAAAAATTCTATTGGAGGATATTAAAGACATTAAGCGATTACCGGAATATTTAAGGGGGGATTTAACTAAAACACATTATTTGAATAATAGAATAGTTGAGATTGAAGACACTATCAATAAAAAAATTAACAGGATTGAACAGCCCCCACAAGACGTTCAGGCTTGGACGGCTGCCTCAATTATAGCTATCAAAATTGAGAAAAAACTACCCTTGCAGGCTAGCGATAAATATAAATTGGAGCTTGAAACGAAATTATTAAATGAGGTTTGGTTTTAGCTATTTTTGAGAGTTTTCTTTGATTATTCTTTTATATGCTTTTAAGTAGCCTTCAGCCATTAATTGGCCAGTGAAATGTTTCTCGACGTGTTTACGGCATTCTTTGCGATTAATCTTATAGACTTGATCTACCCTTTTAATCATTTCTTCACTGTTTTTACACAAGAAAGCTACTTTTTTATTTAGTATCTCGGGGATGGAGCCTCTGTTTATGGTTATGATTGGGGTCCCACAAGCTAAAGATTCAATGTTAACTATTCCAAAAGGCTCATCCCAGGTTATGGGGGATATTAGAGCTTTGGCATTTTTAAGTAATTCGACTTTTTTTCTGTGGTTTACCTCTCCTATATAAATAATTTGTTTGTTGTCTATTAAGGGCTTAATTTTCTTATTAAAATATTGGTAATCAAGAGGGTCAATCTTAGCTGCCATAATTAGTTTTTGATTAGTTTTCTTGGCTATATCTATGGCTTTATCCGGGCCTTTAGCTGGACTGAATCTACCTAAAAAGGCTAGATAGTTTTTAGGGTTATTATTAAAAGTAAAAGTAGAAACATCAACTCCGTTATACACCGTATCAATATAATTTAGGCAAGGTGAATGTTTTCTTTGAGAGTTACTAATGCTTATCATCGGATATTTTTTATATGATCCGTGCATTTTATATTCGGTTGGCTCAAGTTTTTTATTTAAAGTTCCGTGTAGAGTTGTTACGTGAGGGGCTTTTAAAGAACTGCAAAACATTAGAAATTGCCAACCAAAATGATTATGAATAATGTCAAAATCATGTTTGTGAAGATAATCTAGAGCTTTTGATAATCCCTGTAAGTTTAAGGCTCTTCTTAGACTAAGATCATTAGAGGCCGGTAAGGTTCTTATGGCATATTTAGAACAAGGAACTAATTTAGCGGGAGTTTTAGAATCTCCGCTGGCTAGTAAAGTAACATCGTGTCCAAGTTTAACCAACTCTTTAGCTAAAAGATCTACTACCCTTTCGGTTCCGCCATATTTTTGAGGAGGTACAGATTCCTCGATCGGTGCTAAAAGAGCTATTTTCATAACTCAACACCTTTTGATAAGTTCACAATTTAGCCTTTGTCCATCAATCCTAGACTACTCTTAAATTAACCTGTTGGCAATTTTCAATTTATTGGCTAAGAAATTTATTTCTTTAGTTTGACTTCGTAAAATAGGTCGTTAATTATATCGGTTGATTTGATTTTTAATTCGGCTTCTTGAGCTAATTTTTTAACTTCCTCTTGGCTTAGACGAATTTCAAATGGAGGCCCTAATTTACTTTTTATCTTTCTCCAGTCAAAATCATAAATTAGACCATTATCTTTTAGCATCTTTCTTGAATTCTTTAGAACTTTAGCCGGATCCTTAAAATCGTGTAAAACCGTTCCTAAAAATATTATGTCAGCTATATTCTTAAAAGGTAAAGATTTCTCAGCTGGGCCTAAAATCGTAATGGTGTTATTAATTTTTTCTTTTTTTAGTTTCTGGGTTAATTTACTCAAAGCTTCTTGATCTATATCAAGGGCGATAATTTTACCTTTTTCACCTACTATTTTGGCGGCTGGTAAAGTAAAGAACCCATCATTGCTTCCAAGGTCAATAAAAGTCATCCCCTTTTTTAAACCTATGGATTTAAGTATGGATCTGGGGTCTTGAAGCTTAAGTCTTTCTCTTTCGTTGTATTTAAAATGATGTTGATGATCGGGCATGGCTACTTATTTACGCTTGACATGTTTGGGTATCTATCACCTTTGGCCATTCCAAAAGGAATTGAGTTACTTAAGGTTCTTATTTCTTCGTCACTTAACTTAATATCTACGGCTTCAATATTTTCTTTTAAATAACGAAGGGTTTTTGTTCCAGGAATTGGAACAATATCGTTTCCTTGAGCTAAGACCCACGCTAAAGCAACTTGGCTTGACTTAACTCCTTTATCTTTGGCTATACCCTCAATAATTTTTACAATCTTAAGATTATTAATAAAGTTGTTTCCTTGAAATCGTGGTTGTTGTCGGCGCCAATCATTTACTGGAAGATCTTCTGGCTTTTGCCACCGCCCCGTTAAGAAACCTCGACCCAAAGGGCTATAAGCTACAAAACTAATTCCTAATTCCCTTATTGTCTTTAATATTTCTGATTCCGGATCTCTAGACCATAAGGAATACTCTGTTTGGAGGGCTGTAATTGGATGAATCTTATGTGCTCTTCGGATCGTTTCGGGCGCGGCCTCGCTCATCCCTAAATATCTGACTTTACCGGCTTTTACTAAATCAGACATGGCTGTTATAGTTTCTTCAATGGGAATAGTCGGATCGACTCGGTGTTGATAATAAAGATCGATGTAATCGACTCCAAGTCTTCTAAGACTATCGTCACAAGCCTTTTTAACATATTCAGGTTTTCCGTTTATACCCAAAAACGTTCCGTCACTTTTCCTTTGATTGCCGAATTTTGTGGCTAAGATAACTTTATCCCTTTTGCCCTTTATAGCTTTGGCTACTAATTTTTCATTAGTAAATGGACCATACATATCAGCCGTATCCAGGAAGTTAATACCATTATCGAGGGCATAGCTAATAACATTAATAGCATCTACCTCGCTAGAATTACCATAGAAATCGCTCATTCCCATGCACCCTAAACCGATCGCCGATACTTTAAGTTTAGATCCGAGTATGCGATGTTGCATTGTTCCCCTCCTATTCTTAATGCTTACTACATTTATAGCACATTAAATTGAGATTATCCTTAAGTTGTAATCAAAGATTCTAATGGTCTTATCGGTACTAAACCAGGATTAGATAAACGCTCTTTTACTTGTCTGTAATGGTTGTCTACGATTTCTAGTTCTCTTGGAATTATGCCTTCGCTATTTACTTCAAAATCCATTTTCTTAAGTTCTTTTCGTATCATATCTTGTTCTTCCTCTCTTGATATATGCCCATACATAGCGGATAACAAAAAGGCTCCTTTTAGTCTTGTTGGATTGTCGAAATCAGGCACCAAGGAAAAAACAACCTCGTTTTCAACGCTTTCATTGATAGCGTCTAAGATCATTACCTCGGATTCTGACCTAATGCTTAATCTATCTAAACCGAATGAGTACACTATTTCGCTAAGCGCCATAGTTGGTTCATTAGGCAAACATGAGGCTGCAATTAAAGCGATTATTAAGTCGAGCCTTCGACCAGGTACTCTGGGTACGCCTATAATCCCGTTTATTAAATCCATACTAAAACTTGAACTTGTGACAAAAGGATTTGTATTTCTATTGTTAACATATTCACACTCATGTCTAGGGAGGCCAAAAAACAATTTATCGGAGATGGTTTTTAAATTAGAAACTTGCGGAATAATAATTGAACCATTTTCATCTAAATTAATAATACCTTTTAGGGCCGGTAATTCATGCTCGATTTGGGATATTCCAAATAATTCATCACCTTCTCTTGGTCCATTTCCTCTAATTTCCGTGGGTGTAATCATATTAGTTGAAGCTTTTTCTAAGTACCTTATATTTTAATAAAGTCTTTAAACTTTATGAAACAATAGATTATATTAGAGCATATCTAAAAACCAAATGCAAGGCTCTAGTGTCTTTTTATTCTTTTATTTCTTGAAGTAAAGCTTTAAAATATTCTAACTCGTGGTAGCTATGAGTGTCTCCATCTAGTTCTTTAATTTCTAAGTTAGCCCTGTTAATATTATCTAAATAATTCTTAGTTTTAACATAAGGTCCAGCTGGATCTTGGGTGTGTTGAATTATGGTTATCTTAAAACTAGTAATTTCTAACCATTTATCTACCGGTAAACTGGAGGCTAAGAATACTGGAAAGCCTACGAATAAGCAGGCCTTTGGCTTGATTATGCCTTCAGCACTAGCTTTTATCGCAAGGATACTGCCAGCTGATTTTGCAAATACTATCATCGGTTCAAAATTATTGAGATTGTTTTTTAATTTTTCAACCTCGACGTCAAGATTTATTCTGGGAGTATTATCTTGCCAATGAGAATATTCTTGAAAGTAGGTTTTTTTAAAATGGGGTTTGAATTCATCATTAACCGTTTTAATCCATTCTCTGTTTTTAAGGCTTTCACCGCCCAGAAGTAACAAGTTCATTGATTTTATTATAGCTTGCTAAAAATATTTAAGGAATTTCTTTTAGACAAAAGTAGCCTAATGTAACAGCTGTGGCGTCTCGGGCGGTAGGATGAACGATTGACATTATGACATCTATTAATTCCTGATCTTTAAATAGTCTCGATAATAATAGTGGATTGTCGTAGACTTTTTGAAAATCATTTCTTCTTAAGGAATGCTTTTGAGTCTGAGATCTTAGGTTATTTTGGTAATTATTTATAGCTCTGGAATAATCAAAAGGACTTTCTTCGGAGCTTAGCCTAACTGCCGCTGAACCTAAAGCACAACCCCTAAGAAAGTAGTCAGCTTCAACGATTCCGGATATGTCTATTTTAAGCCTATACATATCCTGAAAATGAATAGCTGTATAAGTATTGTTTTTATCGAGCCACCTCATCTCTTCGGCTCTAAAACTATCTCCTATTTCTCGAGCTTTTAATAAGGCCCTATTTAAATGCTGAGCCTCTAGTGGTAAGTCTAAGCTTGTATTAATTTCGATCGACATTATAGTAAAGATATATATTTTTTGCTAAAAAAACAAATTTATTTTTTTTAGAGCAATTTAAATCGGTAGGATCTAAATTTATCTTTTGGGTTTTTTGTCTTTTATTTACCGTTATTCAATAAGCTTAGGTTATTTAAAAAGAACGGTATTCTTCGTAAAGCCTTGTCCATTATTATGGCGCCTAATCAAACTTTAATCTTATAGAGTGAAATAGCCCTATTTAGTTAACTGTAGATAAAGTATTGCCACCATTATTGCTGTTGGAGGTATTATTGCTGTTAGAGGTATTGTTATTATCTGAAGTGGTTGTAGAAACATTATTGCTGTTAGAGGTCGTATTCGTAGTAGAAGTATTGTTATTATTTAGATTTAATAGGTTATTACTGTTATTAACGCTATTGTTTTGGTTGTTATTAGTCGTAGAAGTAGAAGTAGCGGTTGTATTTCCATTATCTACTAGAGTAGTGGTTGTGTTGCCGTTATTAAGTTTATAGACACTGTCGGTAGTGGTAGTGGTTGTGTTGCCGTTATTGTGTTGATAGTTATTGGTTGTAGTGGTAGTCGTATTTGTTGTCGTTGAAGTATTAGTGCTGGAATCGTAACTATTATATGGGCCTTCTGGAAGATTGTATGACGTTGGCATTGTTCCAGAAGTTGTTGGTGTTACTGGGGTTGACGGGGTGTTATTAGAGCCAATAGAGTTAGATTGACTTATTGGTTGAGTACAACTGTTTGTAGTTGTGTTTGCGATTGGTCGCGCTAAGAGTTGTTGATTTAGTTGACTGATGTCGCCCTTCATAATGCTACTCACAATTAGGGTTGTTATAACGGCAATGGCCGCTCCCATTAGTAGCATTGCTAAATACATAAATGCTGGTTGCATTTGAATTTGATAAGAGTCTTGTGTTTTAGTCATTTTATTACCCTCACTTCTCCCACCTATTTAAATTTAAATAGTATCTTTATATGAGATTTTGATTTTTATAAATAGTAAACTAATTTTGATAAATTTGTAACTAAATGTTCTCAAAGCTTAATCTCTTTAAAGGCTTTATTTATCCACATTTACCGATTAAATAAAGGTAGGGATATATACAACAACTTCAATAAAAACAGCTCAAAAGTAACAAAACAAAACTAGGTTAAATAGGCCTTTCTTCTTAACTAGCATTCTAAGCATTTTATTAGATAAGACCAAAGTGCTTAAATTACTAGCTTTAAGTGGTTCTTTTAAGCAATCTAAGGTTTTGCGGCAAGATAGTATTAGGCAAAAGGGTTAAAATATTGTAGATTATTTTTTTGACCCTTAAACCTAAGACATTAAAGATCGAGAACTTCATCGTTAAACATACCAAAATATTCTTCCAAGACTTCTTTAGACATAACTCAATTTTGATATTCATAGATTAAGAAATAGAAAAACAAAAAAAACTTCTATTTAATTTATTATAATTGAATCAAGTTTTATGGTTAGATAAATCTGTTTATAGTACGGTATTTGGGCCCATGGTAAGATAGGCTCTTTGAATCCACGAAGAAATAACTGAATCACCTTGCCCCTCTATGGTGGCCCAGACTATGGCTTTAACGGCGGCCATTCGAGCGACCTCAATACTAGGAGCCCCTTCGTAAGTAGCTAACGCTTCCTCAAGTGTTCGAGGTTGAGCTATTTGATCCGGGATCCCGCCAAATTCGTTAGAGGGATCAATTCTGTAGGTTTTAATAACTTTTTCCATATATGTAAACTACTTTATAACATTATTGTAATAAATATCCTTCAAATTTATAGTAGTTATAAATTCTATTTTATTTTGCTTTAAATTAGCTGATAGCCTATATTTTTTGTTTAATCTAATCTAAACTAGATTAAATCTTATATTCAGGTTTCTATATTATAATTCTTGAAGTATATTTATAATTTAATTTAATGAATAGGAATAATTTTATAAATAAGAATAAAAGAGACTCTCCTAAGAGTTTTGGGGTAGGACGTAATTTAAAATCTCCTAAGAAAGATTTTAACAATAAAGGCCTACCCCTTTTAGATAAGATTAAGAATTATCTGTTTACTCGAGAAGGATTAATAAGGGTAATGAAAATATCCGGTATTAGTCTTATAGCTTTGATTCTATTAACGGTTGGAGTTATTGTTTATTTTTCGCAACAAGTTCCAAACTTAAGTAATATATATGATCAAAAGCTTGGTGGGAGCATTACTTTTTACGACCGTAGCGGGAATACGGTTTTATGGCAAGATTACAATGATATTAAGAGAATTCCGGTTAGCTCTAATAATATATCTAGTTATATGAAGAACGCGACCGTCGCGATTGAGGATAAGCATTTTTATCAGAATAGTGGTTTTAGGTTATCGTCTATTATAAGAGCCGGTCTTCACGACATATTGCATCTCGGACACGGTCTTCAGGGAGCTTCGACGATTACCGAGCAAGTTGCTAAATTGAATGAAGGCTGGGCTGATCCTTTGACCATATCCGAGAAGATTAAAGAGGTCATTATGGGGGCTCAATTGGCAAGACAATATTCAAAAAGTCAGATACTTACAGCTTATTTGAATATTGCTCCATATGGAAATGTTGAATATGGAGTACAGGCAGCCGCTGAAGATTATTTTCATGAGTCGGCTTCAAAATTAACTTTAGCTCAATCAGCTTTTTTGGCGGCAATTCCACAAGCCCCATCGGTCTATTCTCCTTACAGTAGTCCTCATTATAATCCAGCGGCTACGGTTAATTATTTTGATGCTAATGCCCTAATTGCTAGACAACATTACGTTTTAGATCAG
The DNA here is from genome assembly GCA_027371845.1 of Candidatus Saccharimonadota bacterium. GTDB lineage: Bacteria > Patescibacteriota > Saccharimonadia > Saccharimonadales > UBA4665 > JAJZMH01. The sequence continues at coordinate 7,032 of DAHXLD010000004.1, read as the reverse complement.
ATGGTTTCTCTTAATATGATTACACCGAGTCAATCTAAAAGCGCTAAGGCTGTAGATGTCTTGTCTCAGGTTTATCCATTATCTTCGAAGTATCAAAACATTAAGGCACCCTACTTCGTGTTAGCGGCTAAACAGCAATTAGTTGATCAGTTGGGTACTAAAATCCTAAAGAGTGGAGCTTGGAAAGTCGTTACAACCCTGAATTTAGCTCAACAAAACGAAGCTCAGGCTTTAGTAGCTAAGAACTTACCAAACGTTCAAAGTGATGGTGGGGATGAAGAGGCCATGGTGGTTGAAAATGCTCCCACTGGTCAGGTAACGGCTTTGGTTGGTGGTACAAATTTCAATAATCCTATTGACGGTCAAATAAATTATGCGACGATTCCTATTAATCCAGGATCGACCTATAAATTATATGATTACACGGCCTTAATCAACGACAATAATAATGTAGGAGCCGGCAGTGTTTTATATGACGTTCAACAACCATTGCCGGGATATCCTTGTACCAATAAAGCCATTCCATCTAACGGTGGAAACTGTTTGTATGATTATGACTACCAATACCCGGGTCCATTACCAATCAGGTATGCTTTGGCTGGATCTAGAAATGTACCAGCCGTTAAAGCAATGTTAATAAACGGAGAACAAAAAACTATTAGCTTATCTGAGAAAATGGGGCTTACAAGTGGCTATAACTGTTATGCTAACAATGCCAAAACAATCAAAACTACATGTTTTGGTTCGGCTGCTATCGGAGAAGGCGGGTATCTCCAGTTAGATCAAAATGTGAATGGTTTTGCAACAGATGCTAGATTGGGGAATTATATCCCCCAAACGTTTATATATAAGATTACGAATGATTCCGGAAATGTAGTCTACCAGTGGAAACAACCCTCTCCTACTCAAGTAGTTAAACCAGACGCCGCATATATAATCGATAACATTCTATCCGATCCTAACGCCACCTACTTACCAGGGTATTGTAACCCCACTAACTGTACCCCAATCTCAAGTTTTGGTTGGAAATTTCAACACACTAATGGGTGGGATGTTGCCATTAAAACAGGTACCTCTCACGGTGATGAAACTGGATTAATGATGGGCATGACAACCCAATATGTAGTTGGTAGTTGGGTGGGATATCACACTGCTACTAAACCGTTAATACCTCATTACGGTGGCTTAGAAGGTCTCACCGAGCCCTTAACTCGAGGGATGATAACTTATCTTACAAATAATCAAAAACCAATAAATTGGACTCAGCCATCAGGCATTAAACATCTGCCAGCTTTTGTCTTAAGCAATCCCCCGGCCCAAGTTCTTGGTCATTATTACGGTTGGGTTTATCCGAGCTCATCAACAGATTTATATCCTTCGTGGTTTAATGGGAACCTAGGTTCTTCAACAAAAACAATTGATAAAGTATCTGGCCTGCTTGCAACGTCCTGTACACCATCTTTGGCTCTTCAATCAATCTCTAATTCGAATGTATTCTCAATCGATACTTTCTTTGGCAATCAAACAAGTTCTGTTCCGACTCAATCAGACAATATACATAATTGCTCAGACTCTAAACCGACGGTTTCCATAACTAGTATCAGTTGTGACGACGTTAACTCAAAAGCAAATTGTACGGTTGCAATTACGGCTATCCAGGGGACACATCCATTATCAGGTGGCCCCTACACTGCCGCTCCGGCTGGGACTGTTTCGTTTATAGATAATTCTAGAACGGTTGGTAGTATTAACATTCCTAGCGGAACGAGCCCTTATAATACTACGGTCTCAATTAATGGTTTAACAATTGGTAGCTCTTTGTCGACTGAGGTTATTGATAGCGTTCTTTATAGTGCAACTTCTAGTCCCGTAATTGTTAATATTACTCAAACGAATAATAACTCAAGTCAAAGTCAATCTAATTCTTCTCATGGTAATTCTAATAATCTAAATGCTCCGTTAAATTCCTTACTTCATAATTGAAGTCTAAAACAATAGAACATTATCAAGGCTTTAATATAACTATATTTTAATGGTTACTTAATCCGATCATAACGATATAGGTAAGGACGGAGTATTTATTATATGGGGAGTGGGGCATCTGGCTCTTCGTAGTAGTATGACTGATCTATGCCTTTCATAAACACTTCTCGGTCATCGATCTTGTCAGTTAATCCGGTTCTTAATAACTCACGTAACTCTGTGCTCTTAACGTGACTGCGTATCATAGCTTCGAAGTAGTCATTCTTATTGATAGAAGCCCAGTCTATACATTTGCCTAGACGCTTTTTTAGTATTAAATCCAACCAAATACGTGTACTACGCCCGTTGCCTTCCATGAATGGGTGGGCAATATTCATCTCTGCATATTTTTCAATAATTTCCTCGAAAGTACCCTCGGGCATTTCTTCTATACGTTGTAAGGCTTCTTGCAAATATAGAGAATTGGCAAATCGAAAACCATCTTTACTGATATTGAGCTTACGGATCTCACCTGCAAAGTCATATAAATCCTTAAAAAGATATTGATGAATTTGTTGCAAGCCCTTAATTGTGCCAATCTCAAAGGACGATAAATCGGTGCTGCCAAAAAGCTCTTTGGCTCGTTGTTTGCTTATCTCGTCAATATTTTGCATATCTATATTATAGCAAAAAATGACCTTCTTTTGTAGCATGCAGCCCTGTAGATATTAAAGAGAGTCTGCTACATAACGAGCAAAAAAGAGGCATCATTGGCGCCTCTCTATAATGTTTATGCTTGGCTCGGCCTACAGGCCACGAACTATTCATGTATAATCGTATAGAATGAAAACAATATATTTTGCAACTTCTAACCAGGAAAAAATACAAATTGCACGGGTTGTATGCTCGGAAGCTAATGTAGACATAAAGCCAGTCACGCTTGATGTTGACGAGATTCAGGGTGAAGATTCAGAAGTAATTGTTCGAGATAAAGCAGCACGGGCTTACCAGCAGCTTGGCATGCCCGTAGTTGTTAGCGACGACACATGGGAAATACCTTCATTAAAAGGCTTCCCCGGAGCTTATATGAAATCGATTAATTATTGGTTTACTCCTGATGATTTCTTACGGCTTATGGACGGTGTTAAGGATAGGAGAATCATCCTTCATCAGTATCTCGCATATAACGATGGGAATGTAACAGAAGTTTTCAAGAATGATATTTCAGGCCAAATAATCAACGAAGTGCGCGGCAAAAGTAAAAAATCACCAAACGCAACAGTTACCGTTCTTGATTCTGATGATGGTAAAACAATAGCTGAGGTTTTTGAGCAAGCTGAAGAAGGCTTAATTGCTCGCCATAAAAACCGACCAGATGTTTGGCACAAATTTGTTGAATGGTTCAAAATAACTCAGTAGCTTAAATGCTTAATGGGTACCTTGTAAAATCCATGCTCTTAATTCGAGGCCGTGAACGAACTGTAAACTAGACTATAACTCCTTTGAACGGCCTAATCCTTCATCTACGCCTAGTTGATAGGCCTCTACTTCACCTATTGGCTCGCGTCCAGCTATTTCTAGCCCCTGTATAATGCCATCATGAAATTTAGCTATAGTGTAAAAGATGAACAATGCTACTTGCTCATCTGTAGCATCAGGAAAAATTGAGAGAATGAACAATTCGGGACCACTGTCAGCCGCAACGACAGCTTCTGCGGTCGGTAGATATGGTATATATATGCCACGGTCTAATTCAGACATTATTAAATAATAACAATTATTTATTATTACGCATAATGCTTATGCTGGGCTCACGATACTTTTGCGGAGGCAGATTAATGGGCGATACCAGACTAACCGTGTCGCCAAGCTCCAAGGATCGGATCGACACCTGCTATTACTTGTTAATTATTGTACAAAGTTAATTCACAATACTGGCTAGAATAATGGGGTTAGCCCATATTGTCTTTAGGCATAAGGCCTAAAATTTATCCATAAGATGTTCGGTAGCTATCTCGGGTTTTACGTCGGGCGTAAAAGACCTTGAGACATAGTCATCAACTATTAAATCAAAAAGATTAGATCCTTTAGGGACTTCACGAAGGGGGATAGAAGAAGTATAAGGTCGTCCGCTATCGGGGTATATCATTACGTCTTTCGGCCTGATTTGTCCTTTGGATGACTGATTAATTGATACTGCTTCGCTAGTTTCTATTGATACATCTCCACATAGCAATTTGATTAGCTGTTCAATTATGATCGCAGCTCTCTTTCTTGGTGAAAAATTATAGTATGCTTCATACCCTAGTTCTTTAATAAGTGACGCTTCTATTGAACGTCTGATTATTGGGCGAGGTTCGCTTTGTATTGATAGTCTTGTGTCTTGGGGGGTTGGTATTACGGGCGTTTTGGCAAGATTGCTTAAAATCTCGGCCTCAAATAATCGTTCCCCTCGCTCAGATCCAAACTCGATAAGATACTGCACTAGTCTAGAGGTTCGACCATTTCCGTCGGCAAAAGGGTGAATGTATATGAGAGGTGTAGATATAATCAGTCCTGCGCGTCTTAAGGCGGCCGAATCATCAAGCGTATCATCTTCCAGGATTCTACTTGATGCTTCGACACTTTCTACTAATAATTTATATTTATCTTCTAGCGCAGGTGTATCCATAATTGGAACCATACCATCAGCAATACCAGCTTGAGATAAAGTAATGTTTCTAGAAAAAGCATTTAAGTCGATTATTTTATCACAAAGCAATTCGCCAATTTCCCTTAAACGATCTCGCCGGTCATGGGAAGAGTATAATTGATCTGCATTGAACCCGATTATCTCTCCCATAGTTATGCCACCACCAGCAAGTGCTAGCCAAGGATAATGAGGGTCAGAAGGATTAAATTTTTCCACCAAAATATAATAATATAAAATCATACAATGTCAAGTGTGTTGTCTTGGAATTTAGGCTTGTACACTTGCATAAAAGTTAGAAATATGTCACATTAAACATTATGGTACATACTTTTGAATATGGTGAATCTAAATTACCACCATCAGGTGTTTTATATATGCTGGCAACTCAGCGCATATTAGACGAGCATGCCAAATGGTTGGCAGCAGGGCTATCTTTAGAAGAATATAATGTAGGGCCTGATTACGTTTTAAAACCGGGAACCTGTGGTGACGTGTATTTTGAAGGAAGGTATAAACGAGAATCAGCTGTTGAGATGTACTTACCTTCTCTGCCACTTGTAAACCCAAAACCGGTAACTCTAGACTGCATACGTTATTGTAATAGAGAAGACAGATTCGAAGCAAATCAAGAGGAAGCTGTATTTACCCTTATAGAACTTTCCGTATTTAGTAACCATGAAGATTCTTTAGGCTTTGATCATGATAGTTTTCGTGTATTGTTAAGTCCAGAGTCTCCTCCTGTTATAGAGCTTGAGAGGTTTGCCAATCATGGACCCATTTATGAATATATGAATGAAGGGCAAAATGAATATAAAGAGCATATCTACAGTACTCTAAAGGATCCAGTAGATAAGTTAAAAGCATTATTTCTTGATGCGCCCAAACTAAAGTGGCCAGGTCGGGCAAAACTGACAGAAGAAGAATGTGTGCATCTTATAGAGCTAGTTAAAAATGATACAAGTAAAACTACACCTAATGGACCATAGAGTCGATACTATAGACTAGTTGTCTAGAATTAGGGAATGTTGACACAGACTGTAATCCTATTTTTTTTGATGCTTCATTTAATTTTAATAATTTTAAACCTCTTGGCCACAGATAGTAAGTAGTTGCTCAGCGCTTTGACTAGAACCTATTAACAGGTAATCTGAGACACTAAAGAAATAAAAATGGATTAGGTATAAGTTTTAAGGCCAGAAGCCTCTATCAGAATCAAATTTATGCTCAAGTAAATCTTTAGCACCATAGACAAGCTGAATTATTTGAGAAGGCGAGGTTCTACCTAAACCACCAGAAGTTTGCCTCACCAAAGAACGGAATAAATCTGTATAGAACTCCCTATTTACCCTTATGCCACGTACATCTCCAGCGTACTTTTCGTCTCTATTTTGAAATTTGACCCCTTCGTCAGTTGGTACAATCTCAAACATTGTAGAAGATTGGGGTAAATATCGTGAGCTATGTAACCAACCATCTCTTCGTAGGGGACTGTAGTCTTTATCCATGATCATTTGTTCTAAAGTTCTTAGCGAAAACCATACATCGCCATCTCCGTAATCTGCGAAAGCACCACTTCTAAATTGTATGTTTCCGGCTTCGTCAGTTTCATTATCAAGGGTTTTAATAAATTCATGTACTAAGTTTGATGCTGCTTTTTCGCCAGCACGTAAAAACTCAGCCTCTATTAGAGATGCGACTATGTCAGGCTCTATGGAATGATAGCCAGCAACATCTAAAGTTCTCTGTGGTCTAAATTCAGTAATTGTATTTATGGGCGATAAAATATCGGCCTCAGGAATTTGCGTTTCTGACATTCGGAAATCACCATGAAATGAACCGCCTACAGATAAAGTATGTATGACCCCATTCTGAACATAACTAAATGATGGTTCTTTCTCTTTAGGCCAACGTCTATCGGCGTTTACAAGCTTGCCGACTACATAAGCACCAACAAATGCACAGGCCTCGTTAAATGTCTGAAATCCATAATCCTCAAATCGACTTCGTGCCAGTAGAGAACAGCGGTGGCGAAAATTTACTAGGCTTAAGCCTGCTGCACCGCTTAGTATCAGTCGGTCATCTTCTGTGGCAGGAGCATATGGAATTACCTCTCGTATTGGAAATAGTGTATTTTGTTCTATGCCCCCGAGTCTACGCCATCGGTCTGTTTTTATATCAATTGACATGCCCCTATAAAATTGAGCCACTTCTTCAGCAGTTTTGAGTAATGATTTAGCTGTCACCCTCCCAATATAATGAACACACTGTCCTTAGCTAAATCAGTATAATTAATTAAGTAATCTAAGGAGACAATATATGTCAGGTAATTTTAGGGTTATTGACCCTAGTATTAAAGATGAAGTAGTAGATCGAGTTAA
>DAHXLD010000003.1 GCA_027371845.1 Candidatus Saccharimonadota bacterium | reverse complement strand
GTAGATATATATTAAGATATTCCATATAATTAAATAAGCATGAGAACTAAAGAGGGTGGTTTTACACTAATAGAATTAATGGTTAGTCTTTTAGTGTTATCTATTTTAGGTTTAGCTTTTTTTGATTTATTTAATGCTTTACTTAATAGTGCTTTAGTTGCTCAAAAAAAGTCAACAGCCCTAACCTTAGCTAATACTCAGATGGAATACTTAAAATCTTTACCTTACAGTAATCTAGCGGTTAGTGGAGGCCCAATCCTAGCCAATAGTTATTTGCCAGCTTCTTTTTCTAAAACTGTTAACGGCTTAAGTTATACAATCAAGACTAATATAACTTATATTGATGATGCCTATGATGGCTGTGGTTCTTATCCTTCATTAACACTAGAAGAACAGTATTGTCGGAATTATCCTCCACCAGCAAATGCTCCAAATCCCGGTAACGCTGCTGATTATAAAGATGTAAGAGTTGATGTCAGCGATTCTAAAACGGGCGTAATACTAGCAAGCTTAGATAGTTATATTTCTCCCGGCATAACAGGTTCAACAGGTAATTACGGGACTTTATTTGTAAAAGTTATAGACAATAACGGTAATCCAGTTCAAGGTGCAACTGTAAGTGTTGTCAATAACGCTCTTGATCCGGCCGTTAACATAGGAGATACTACAGACCAAAATGGTATGGCAATTTTTTATAATTTACCTCCAGATAAAAAATATGACTACGTTGTATCGGCATCAGAAACTGGATATTCTTCTATTACTACAATTGCTAGTCAGGGAAGCTTAGTCCCAACATATCCTAACCAAAAACTAATTTCTCAATCTTCTTCACTCGTAACCTTAATGATTGCCCCACAAGGAGAATATAGCTTGTTAGTTCAAAGTACTGATGTAAATAATAACCCTCTTCCTGATGCCACTATTTACATCAAAGGTGGATATAAAATGTATACTTCCAGTTCAAACACTCAATATTACTACGACACCATTAATTCCAATAATAGCCCAACCACCGATAGTAACGGACTAGCAGGGGTAACCAATCTAGCTCCAGGTGATTACTACTTTTGCGGAGATAATGGATCTACAGGGTGTAAGGTAAACGGTACGACTTATTATTTAGCCGCCGCAGTTCCTTACTCTGGGAATAATCCTCTTGAACCAATAGTTGTACCTAGTTATTTATCTTCTAATCCACCTTCAACCACTTATCCGTATAATGGCAATAATTACCTTCAAGAAGTTAGGTTAATGCTTACAACTTCTTCAACTTTTCCTAGAGTAACGAGCCTTAGTCCTTATGACGGAAGTTTATCGAGCGGTAATCTTTCAAACTTTAATTTTGTTTTAGATGGCGCTAATTTACCATGTAGTGCTTCAAGCAGTAATTGTGCCACTTCGGTTAGCTTTACTCAGAATGGTACATCTTATCCAGCTAACTGCACAGGATCAAACGGTGGAACATCGCTGTCTTGTAGCGTTAATTTAGCCAATACTACAACAGGCAACACCCAATTAGTGGTTTCGTCTAACGGCCAAACTTTAACTCTCCCAGCTAGCCCCCTATTAGGAGGAATAATAATTGTCCAATAATAAACTAAATTCTAAAGGATTTACTCTAGTTGAACTTCTTGTTTCAATTATATTAGTCGTTATTTTATTTATTTCTTTTGGAACTTTCTTTATAAACTACATGACCCTTTATTATGGGCTTCAAACAGATGCCTCAAATACTGTTCAAATGTCTCAAGAAATAGAACGAATGGCCTCTGTTTTGAGGGGAATAACAGACATTAACAGTGCTTCGGCCTACAACCTGAGTTGCTATGGTTATTTCTCTCCGAATGATACTTATGTTTCACTAATTGATTATTACGTAGTTAATAATGTAATTTATGCTTCAGTAACACCAATGACATCTAACCCTCCCGGAGGAACTCCCATTACTTCTGAAACTCAAACCTATGTAATATTATCTAATTTTTATAATCCAACCGGCTCTGGGTTATTTAGTTATTATGATTCGAGCGGTAATCTTTTAGTAGCTCCAATAACTGATCAACGCATTATTAGTAGTATAGGTATAAATTTATCAACTCCTGCTACCCACAATAGTCAAGGACAACAAATAAGTACAACTGTTACACTTAGAAACAGGAGAATAAGTTCATGATCCCAGCTCTACTTTCAATTATTATCGCTTTTTCCATAATGGCTACTGCCGTTGGGAACATTGTTTTTAGTAATATTTTTGTTAGTTCCAATCTTGTTAAAAGTGAACAAACTTTTAATATCGCTGAAGCCGGGATTAATTACTATATGTGGCATCTAGATTATAATTCAACGGACTATGAAGACGGTCAGACCAACATTACTCAAGATCCTAATTTGGGTTACGGGCCTTTCGTCCATCAATATATAGATCAAAATAATGTTGATGAAGGAACTTTTACACTTTGGATTAAGCCACCAGTAGTTAATGGTTCCACAATTGTTACCGTTACTTCAATCGGGCAGCTTAACGGTGATAAACAAACGAGAACAATTCAGGCTCAAATAGGCTCTCCATCATTTGCTAGCTTTGGAGTTGCCTCTGATTCGGCTTTATGGTTTGGTAATACCGAAACAGCTGATGGACCAATTTTTTCAAACCAAGGAGTCAGAATGGATGGACCAAACACTTCAACTGTCACCAGCGCCAATAGCACTTATGTGCCAAGTTATTCGCTAGGAGGTGACGGAGTAACATCCGAACCTGGTGTGTGGTGTAGTACGACCGTAACGTCTCCTGTTGATTGTTCAACCAGGTCTAAATCTAGCTGGATTTATCCAGCCTCAAATATTGACTTCAACCAGGTTAACAATAGTTTATGTAATCTTAAAAAAATTGCTCTGGCTAATAATTCAGCAACTTCATCAATATCGACACAATCAAACGCCTGTACTCAAACCCCCAATACAATGACGTCAAGCTATTTACCAAGTAGAAGTTTTTATTCTGACCAAAGAAGGGGATACTTGATAGAGCTCAATAGTAATGACACCTATAATCTATATGATGTTAACAACGAAAACGATACCTTAACTCCTTACACATCTGCTCTTGGTTTGTCCCTGGTTAGCTCTAATATTCCAATACCTAGCTCTGGAGTTATTTTCGCTGAAGACAATATTTGGGTAATTTCAAATCCAACATTTGGGGGTAGGGTCACAATTGCGGCTGGTCGCATGACAGCTAGTTCGACTTTTTCAGAGGCCGACATTAGCATAGCCGGACCACTTATTTATAACGCTAAAGACGGTAGTGATGCAATTGGATTAGTTGCCCAAAATTCAGTTCGACTCGAACCATACGCCCCACCAGCTTCCGGAGCATTTAATTTTGAGGTTGACGGGGCTTTAATGGCGATCAATGGCAACGTTTGGTACCCAGGAGTTTATAGGAATAATCCTTATCAATGTACTAGGGGTTGGACGGCCGCCGACCAACAGTTTTTATTTTATGGATCTGTAGCTACTAGGCAAACATGGACATGGACCTGGCTTGATGGGCCTTATCCTTGCGGAGACGCAGCCTATGATCCTGTTAATGGATACATATCTGGGATAGAGAATAATACCACGCAGTATGACTATAATCTTGAATTTAATCCTCCTCCACACTATCCAGATATTAGCGGAAACTCTATACTTAATTGGAGAGAGATTTTAACCAGACCATAAAATTATGAATCAAAGCCCAAGCATAGCCAATTCAATAAACACTTATAATCCACAAAGTTTTTCTAGTAGCGGATTAAATGGACCCACTAGTAACATTCAGAATAACTCTTTAAATAGCTCTATAAATAATCAATCAAACGAAAACGGAATAAGTATAAGTACTAACTCCATTTATTCTGGAACTTTAGAAAGTGTTCCTAAAGCAAACAACAATAAATATAGTCTGACACCCATAATATTTGTACTGATAGTTTTTATGTTGGCTTTAATTCTATTTGTTAAGTTTTTTAAAGACTCAAAAAAATCTTTCAAATAAAAAGTTATCTATTTACTTTTTAAGCATTTTAAGCTATAATAAGAACATTAAATAAAATAAAAAAATAGAAACACAAAGGAAACCAAAACAATGAGCCAAACATTAGCTTTTGAATTAGTTCAAACGAACGAATCGCAAATACTAGAAATAGACAAAATTCTAAATAAGCTTTAGATTTATATATTTAATCTAGTATCGTTGACGGTTGTTGTTATTAAAATCGTGTCTTTTGGGTCTATCTTCTTGAGGACGGGCTTCGTTAACTATTATTGATCTTCCTTTTAGGTCTTTGCCATTTAAAGATTTAATAGCATTTTGAGCTTCTTCTGGGTTTTCCATTTCAACAAATCCAAAACCTTTGGATTGACCACTGAATTTATCTTTAATAACAAACGCATTAACGACTTTTCCTTCGGGAGAGAAGAAATCTTGAAGTTCCTGGTCTGTTACTCCGTAAGCTAGGCTTCCTACATATAATTTAGTTGACATATTTATTTATAACCTTTCGTTATTTAATTTATTGGTACGGCTCGCACTTACAATCTCCTATCACGTTTCCAATAATCTTTTTAACGAAAGGATAATTAACTACTTGCTGTAACTTGATACTATAACACAAACGCTTCCCAAATGTCTAATTCTTTGTTTTAGGAATTTAGGATATCGTTAATTACTTGTTTCAATGGTCTATTCGAATCTATAATAAGATAGCCGGCTGATTTGTAATATTGATTAACGGTTTTATGCCGTTCTATAACGTGTTTTAATTCGTGCTTTGATTTCCCAAAATTATTATTAGTGCGAGTTTTAAGACGGTGAATTAACTCATTCCTATCAATACTTAAAGCAATAACTTTAGTGAACAAATCTTTAAGTTCTGTTTCATTATATACGACACCGCATAAATAAATATCCTTATTTTTTGCTCGTTGATTAAGTTTTTCTACGTAGTTTCTGGGGATATTCCATGAGTGATTAGCTAGAAATTCTTGAGTTCTTTGATGAGCTTTAACCGATGATTTAGGATGTATATATCTAGTTTTATTATTTTGCCATCTTGCTAGACCATCTTCATCAACATCGTAAGCCTCAATCCCCCGATTTTTTAATTCTGCCCATACTGTGGATTTTCCCGTACCTGATACTCCGGTAATATATATAAGTGACATAACTTAATTGTATCACCTCAAAAATAAAGGTTTATTGTTGCGTAACATCATCAATATTTGGAGAATAAAATTATATAATTAAGGAAAGTTGAAAGGCCTACTACCGGAAATATGGCTTATAATTGACATGCGCGATAGGAACGAATTGGAACCAAATAAAACGAGAACTGATAACTATGTGGCAGATAGTAAAGCAGCAGAGAGACGAAACTACGGTTACTGTTTAAGTAAGTGTTATTGAACCTATAGCTTAATTGGTATTAAAGCGTACATTGGTTGGCCCGGAAGTTTTTCCCTAAAACCTGATTGAGCGAATACTAAATTCTTGTTCTCGGGCATGTTAATCCATGGGTCCATCCATCTATTATTTTCCAGAACTAAGTAATGTCCCACCGGATAGCTTGCTGACCGTTCTAAGAGAACTATTGTGCCACTGGGATATTTAGCTTTCGGCTGCTTACGAACATAGTGATTTTTGTAGTTGTAGCCATATTTATTCAACTTAGCCACTAAATCGCTAGGACGCCATCCGTTTTTTACGCTATACTCTCTACCTAGAAGCTCTACAGCTTGTTTAAATGTCTTGTTACAGATGAACGCAAAACAGGCTACGCCACAGCCATAATTTAATTCTTGAGTTACACTTTGCTTCATATTGCTCATTCTAGAATTTATAAATATATAAACAAGCAAATTCTTGAAATAAGCATAAGCGAAATGGTAGCGACGAGTGGACTTGAACCACTGACCCCAGGCTTATGAGTCCTGTGCTCTAACCAGCTGAGCTACGCCGCCACTAAAAACATATTATATTAAATCTTAAAGATATTACCAAAACTGATATGATTTGCGATAGCAATAAAATAAATAGCTGTAAATAAGCCAATAATAATTATTACAAATCTGAGATATCTTAAACTTAAGTTTTGAGCGAACTTAGCTCCAAAATATCCCCCCAGAAGAGCTCCAAAACCCAAAACTAATCCCACTCTCCAGTTTATGAGACCGGAGCTGAATAATACAATAGCTGAAACCAAGGCTTCGATAGTAGATAAAATATTTTTTAATCCATTCATAACGTGAATATTTTTAAGAGAAGTAATACTTAAAAGGGCTAATACTGTTAACCCAAATCCTCCTCCGTAATATCCACCATAAATAGATAAAATAAAAATGACCGAATAAAGCCATGTTGGCGGATAATATTTTATATTTTTCGAATAAATACTGCCATATATTCTAGCTACGATATACGGTTGGTATCCAAAGATAAGAACAGCAAATAAAATTAAAAATGGGCTTATAAACTCAAAAGTATTATTGTTAGTTCTAGTTAATAAATAAGCCCCTAGAAACGTCCCAATTATAACGGGAATTAAAAGCAGGAAGTAACCTATAGGTATTTTTTTAATATATTTCTTATATCCAAGCGCTGAACTAAATTGACCAATTACTACTGGAATATTAGTGGTTGCATTAGCGGATATGGCTGACATACCAAAAAATATAAGTAATGGAAAAGCTAAGATAGTTCCACCTCCAGCAACGGAATTAATAGCGCCTGCTATAATGCCCACTAAAACATAACTAGAATATTTTAAAATCATTTAAATTTATCTTTTAGTTTCTCTTAAGAATTATAGCAACTACCTATATAATTAACTAAATATCATGAAACCAATTAAATTAACTAATAGGCACGTTTTAGCAATTAGCGGAGGAGTTGACTCCGTGACCCTATTGGATTTAGTCATTAAAGGAACTTTAGATAAATCTAATATTATTATTGCTCATGTTGACCATGGGATTAGAGAAGATTCATATAAAGATTTAGATCTAGTTAAAGAGTTAGCCCAACAATATGATCTAGCTTTTTACTATAAAGTTTTAGAACTTGGCCCTAATGTTTCTGAAGAAAAGGCTAGAAATTACAGATATAATTTCTTAAATAATGTTTTAACTCAAACAAAAGCGAAAAGCTTAATTACGGCTCATCATCAAGACGATCTTATTGAAACTATTCTGATTAATTTAATCAGAGGCACAAACCGAAAAGGTTTAACGTCGCTATCTTCAAATAAAAAAATTCTTAGACCTTTATTAAATTATTCCAAACAAGAAATAACAGATTATGCTCGGGAAAATAAACTTAAATGGCGCGAAGATTCAACCAATAAAAATACAGATTATTTAAGAAACTATTTAAGAGTAAAAGTTCTTAGTAATCTCTCAAAATCTAATCGCCAAAGCATAGTTGCTATAAATGAAAGTCAGAAAAACCTTAATCAAAAAATTGATCTCATTTTAGAAAACATATATAACCAAAACATTAAAGATAATAAATTAGATAGATTATGGTTCAGTTCTTTTGATTTTAAAATTCAAAAAGAAATTCTGGCTCATTGGCTTAGAAGAAACGGTTTATTAGAATTTAATGCTAAACAAATTGAACGAACGGTTAATTCTTTAAAAGTAGCTGCACCAGGTGCTATAATTGAAGTCTCAAAGGGATATAAATTTGATGTAGAAAAGAAACTTCTGGCACTCCAAGTATTAGAGCGCTAGCATTAATAAAAAGGATCAGGTATAATATTTAAGATGGATAAGAAACCTATTAAACCCGGAGGATCAAAACCTAGTAATAAATTTGGAATGCGTAATGCAGGATTTATTGCCTTAATTATTCTTTTTGCTCTAATTCTCTATTCAGCCTTTAATCGTCCTAGTAACCTTAAAACTATTCCCATAACGACTGCCGTTAAAAATGCTAATGAGGGTAAATATAGTAAATTTAATGTATCTGGTAATGAAGTTCAAATAACTGTAAATGGTCAAAATTCTCCGTCTTTAAAGACCTACGAAGAGCCTAATGCAACTCTTAAAGATGAGGGCTTAAACTATTCTAAAGTTCAGGTTTCAGCCGCTCCAATAACTAGCAGTTCATCTACCTGGTTAAGCTTACTAGAAACAATTGGTCCAGTTATCGCTATAGGAGTAATTCTCTACTTAATGATGAGGAGTGCTCAGGGGCAGGGCAACCAAGCTTTGAGCTTTGGTAAAAGCCGAGCTAGATTATATGGTAACGAAAAAGATAAGGTTAATTTTTCTGATGTAGCAGGTGCAGAGGAAGTAAAACAAGATCTTGAAGAAGTTGTAGAATTTTTGAAATTTCCTAAAAAATATGCTTCGTTAGGAGCAAGAATTCCTAAAGGAGTCTTACTTGTTGGTCCCCCAGGAACAGGAAAAACAATGCTTTCTAGGGCTGTAGCTGGCGAAGCTAATGTTCCTTTCTTTAGTATTTCTGGTTCAGAATTTGTAGAAATGTTTGTCGGAGTTGGTGCTAGTAGAGTTAGGGACCTTTTTGCAAAAGCTAAGAAAAATGCTCCTTGTATTATTTTTATAGACGAAATTGATGCTGTCGGAAGAAAAAGAGGAAGTGGAATGGGTGGTGGCCATGACGAAAGAGAACAAACCCTAAATCAAATATTAGTTGAGATGGATGGGTTCGAACAGGGGCAAAATGTAATAGTATTAGCTGCTACAAACAGGGCAGATGTTCTTGACCCAGCTCTACTAAGGCCGGGGCGTTTTGATAGAAGAGTTAATATTGGCTTGCCGGACAGAAGAGATCGAGAAGCTATTCTCAAGGTTCATTTTACTAAAAAACCACTTTCTAAAAACGTTGACCTGGACGCCTTAGCGGCTAAAACGGCAGGATCTTCTGGTGCAGATCTTGCTAATATTGCAAATGAATCAGCTATTATTGCTGCTCGCAATAACCATTCCCAAATAGCCCAAAGTGATGTTACTGAAGCTTTTGAACGAGTGGCTATCGGACCGGAAAGAAAGAGTAAGGTCATGACCGATCTAGATAAGCAAACAACCGCTTATCACGAAGCCGGGCACGCTTTAGTTGGGCACGTTCTTCCAGATAGTGACCCAGTCCATAAGGTAACTATTATTCCAAGAGGAGGAACCGGTGGTGTCACTTGGTTTATACCCCCCGAAGACAGGGTATATGTTAGTTTGGTTCAATTTAAAGACATGTTAGCTAGAGGTATGGGAGGCAGAATCGCTGAAGAAATTATTTTAGGACCTGACCATATTACAACTGGAGCTGGATCAGATCTTCAAAGCGCGGCTGAATTAGCGAGAGATATGATAGTAAACCAAGGTATGGGCCAAAAGCTTAGAAATCAAGTATTTAAAATTGATGACGGTATGATGATAGATAGATTAGTTCATGAACGCGACTTCTCTGACGAAACAGCTAAAGTCATAGACGATGAAGTAGAAGCTTTAATTACCGAAGCTGCTAATCGAGCCAGGGTTGTTATTAAAGCTAACCTTAACTCCTTGGAAATTCTCAAAGATAAGTTAATAGATAAAGAAACGGTTGATTCTGAAGAAGTGGCAGAAATACTAAAAAACGCTAAAATGCCCAAAAACGCCGCCCTTTATTAAATTTCACTATATTACATTTTTCAATACTCTTTTATACTATTAGAATAGTATGTCAGCTACAGTTCAAACAATCCAAAACAAAAAGAGTATAAAACTGAGCGTATCTAACGCGGCAGTTCTTTTAATGGCTTCAACCTTCTTCGGACAATTACTTGGTTTTCTTCGAACTAAATTAGTTAATGCCAACTTTCCTATTTATGGTCCCCATAGTACCGATGCTTACTTCGCCGCTTTTAACATTCCCGACTTTTTCTTTTTTACTTTATCGGCAGGGGCCCTAGGGGTTGCTTTGCTACCGGTTCTATCTGATCGATTGCATAAGAATGGGACAAAGAGTGTTTGGGAAATATCTGTTTCGTTAATGAACTTGCTAGCAATAATAATGTTTATTATTGGAATTTTAACAATCATTTTTGCTAATCAGCTTATTCGTTATGTTGTTGCTCCGCACTTACCAACCCCAGATATAAATACGGCTGCTAATATAATGCGTTTACTAGCGTTTAATCCTTTACTTTTTACAATATCTGGAATTTTAACAAGTGTTCAGCAAAGTCTAGGAAAATTCTTTTTCTATGCGATCGCACCTCTCTTCTATAACGCCTCCATAATCGTTAGTATCTTTGTCTTTAAACATAATATTGGAATCGTTGGACTTGGTATAGGTGCCTTAATTGGAGCCATTATTCAACTCATTGTGGTTATAGTCGGAGCTTATAACTCTAATTTCCACTGGTCTTTCCATATTAAATGGAGAAATAAAGATTTTCGTACCGTTCTTAAGAATCTTCCACCAAGATCCCTAGATCAGGGCATGGATCAAGTTGAAGCTATCGTAGAAACTCATATAGCTAGTGGTCTTGGAGTGGGCTCTATAACAAACTATAACAACGCTTATATTCTAAGTACGGCTCCTATTTTACTTTTAGGAACGGCTATTTCTACCGCAGCGTTTCCTAGGCTTACTTCTAGACTAAGTCAAAAAAGACCAGATTTATTTAGAAAAGATTTCTTAAAAATAGTTAGAGTCATGATATGGTTAAGTGCGCCGATTGTTGTGATTTGTTATTATTGCCGAGGATACCTTGCACGTTTAATTTATACTCAAGGAAACCAGCAGATTTCGATGATATTTGGAGCCTTAACAATTGCAATCTTTTTTGGAATTATGTACTCGATTATCTCTCGTTGGTTTTATGCCCATAAAGACACCAAAACACCACTAATAGTCTCTGTTTTTACAATTCTATTAAACGTAGTTTTAGCAATTATACTGTCTAATCCTCGCAATTACGGAGTAGTTGGCTTGGCTTTAGCTCAATCAATTGTAGCCGCTACGGAAGTAATAGTCCTTCTTGTTATTATGCTTATTAAAGATCGTCACCTAATAAACAAAGACTTTCTGGCTGGAATAATACGAATAATTTCAGTTACCGGATTTAGTATAGTCGCTGGATTTATTATGGTTTCATTACTACCTTTATATATTAACGAAAAAGGAATTTTTGTGTTGGGATCTAGGGTAGCTATTATAGCTCTGGTAACTTTCGGGGTTCATATTTTAGCGTCCGCCCTCTTCGATTTAGATGAGGTCAAGCCGTTTCTAAGAAGATTAAAAAACGTTATAACTAAACCAGTTAATTGGGGTGTCTAAGATTAATTATTCTTTTGGTATAATACTAAGCTATGAATATTGAAAGAATTCGAAATTTTTGTATTATTGCTCACATCGACCATGGCAAGTCGACACTCGCCGATCGGCTCTTAGAACTCACCGGTACTATTGATAAAAGAGAAATGAAAAACCAGGTTCTTGATAAAATGGATTTAGAGCGAGAAAAAGGTATTACCATTAAACTAGCCCCGGTTCATATGGAATATAAGGGCTACGAATTAAATTTAATTGATACCCCTGGACATGTCGATTTTAGTTATGAAGTTTCGAGAAGTTTAGAGGCCTGCGAAGGAGCAATCTTGGTGGTAGATTCTACTCAAGGTATTCAGGCTCAAACCTTGGCTAATGTTTATTTAGCTCTGGCGGCCGACCTTAAAATCCTACCAGTTTTAAACAAGATAGATCTACCTGCTAGCGATATACAAAAGTGTAGTGATCAAATAATTAATCTTCTAGGATGTCAAAAAGAGGATATTTTGGCTATATCAGCTAAAACGGGTCAAGGCATAGAAGAGCTTTTAAATAAGATTATTGAAATTGTTCCTGCTCCTAAAAACGAAGCCTCAAACCATACTAGAGCTTTAGTTTTTGACTCCTACTATGATGAGTATAGGGGAGTAATTCTTTATGTTCGAATTTTCGATGGCCAGATAAACAAAGGCTCGAATGTTTTGATGATGTCAACTAAAGCCAAGGGGATTGCTCTAGAGGTGGGATATTTAAGTCCGGGCATGGTTCCTAAAGATAAATTAGCAAACGGTGAGATCGGTTATATTGTTACAAACCTTAAATCAACATCTGAAGCAAAAGTTGGTGATACGATAACTCTTGAAAATCTACCAGCAAATGTTGCCCTAGCTGGCTATAAAGATATAAACCCATTTGTTTACGCTGGATTTTACCCTAGTTCCAATGAACATTTTCAAGATCTAAAAGAAGCTATCGAGAAGCTTTCTTTAAGTGATTCAGCTCTAAGGTATAACCTTGAAAATTCACCAGTATTGGGACATGGATTCCGAATTGGTTTTCTAGGTTTACTCCATATGGACATTATTAAAGAGAGGCTTGAAAGAGAATATAACCTTGAATTGGTTGTCACCAACCCTTCAACCGATTATTTAATCATTTTAAATAATGGTGACGAGAAAGATATTAAGAGCGCTTTTGAACTTCCTGAAGCGGCTACTATTAAAGAGATTAAAGAGCCCTGGATAAAAGGTGAGATTATTGTTCCTTCTCAGTATGTTGGAGACGTTATTGGATTAATAATTAAAAAGCGTGGTCTTCAAAAAAATATATCCTATATTGATTCGAGAGCAATAATAGATTTCTCAGCTCCCCTCGCCAACTTATTAACAGATTTTTACGATCAACTTAAAAACATTACCAGTGGATTTGGTTCCTTTAACTACGAATTAGACGGGTATAGAGTTGAAGATCTGATTAAATTAGATTTTTTTATTGCTAGCGAAATAGTTGACGCTTTGAGTGTAATTGTCCATAGATCCGAGAGTCAAAGAATTGCCAACGAAACAGTTTCAAAACTTAAAGACATTATTCCAAGACAAAATTTTAAAATCGCCCTTCAAGCAGCGATAGGTGGAAAATTTATAGCCAGAGAAGATATTAGCGCCTACAGGAAAGACGTTACGAGTGGCCTTTACGGTGGAGATGTTTCAAGAAAAAAGAAAGTCTTAGCTAAACAAAAAAAGGGTAAAGAGAGATTGAAACGATTTGGTAAAATTGATTTACCTAGTGAAACTTTTACCGTTATGATAAAGAGAGATTGAATGCACCAGAAATTAATCTCATTAGTTAAAGAATACCAAGCTTCAAAAGAGACATTAGATTTTTTGGCAAAGATCCCTTTGGTTATAGTAGCTGGCATAAGTGGCGCGGGCAAGAATACTGCTATAAAAGAGCTTTTAAAAACTAATAGATTTTGCTATATCGTAAGCTACACAACTCGAGAACCTAGAATCAATAATGCCATAAAAGAAGTTGATGGTAGGGAATATTATTTTATTTCGGAAGAAACAGCTATCAACATGCTTCAAAATCAAGACTTTATAGAAGCAGCAATTACTCATAATCATTTCTACGGAACAGCTATTATTCAATTTCGGGAAGCTCTTCAGAAACACCTATTACCGATATCTGACATAGATGTTAAGGGGGCAGACTTATACAATCAAGCCAGAGCAATTAACAAAGCTTTCTTTTTGTTGCCTCCAAGCCTAGAAGCCCAAATAGATCGGATTAATAATAGGTATTCACAAAGTCTTGATAAATTAGATTTTAAGAATAGAATAAGAACTTCTATCAAAGAATTGGAAATTCTTAAAAACAGAAGTTATTTTATCCCAATTATAAATAACCAAAAAGATGAGACCACCAGAACCATGCTTAATTATTTAGACCACAAAAAACTAAAACTTAATTCAGATAAAGAGTATAAAATAGTAGATAAATTGATCCAAGATTTAAGATTATATTATAAAACTCTATAGTTTAGCACTCTTGACAACAGAGTGCCAAGAAGATATAATTTACTTCAGTTATGAATCAGATTACTCAAAGACAAAAAAATATTTTATATGCGATTGTTGAACAATTTGCTGAAGTTGCTAGTCCAGTGGGGAGCAGTTTACTAGCTAAAGCTTTTAAAGTTTCCTCAGCCACTATTAGATCTGAAATGGTCGAGCTTGAAAGATTAGGATTTATTTATCAACCCCACACCAGTTCAGGTAGAGTTCCGACAGATAAGGGCTATCGCTATTACGTTAATAATATAAACAAAACCGAAGAATCAAAAATGAGTTATGATCGAGCTGAAAAAGCTCTAATGTCTAGAGTACAACATGGTGGAGACCCCGAAAGAATGATTAAGAACGCCGTAGATACCCTAGTCGAATTAACACACAACTTAGGGCTAGCCACGATAGGAGACCGACTATACATTAGTGGCCTTAGTAATCTATTTGGGCAGCCTGAGTTTATTAATGGGCTTCAGGTTCAACAAGTAGCCCGTTTATTGGATAATCTTGAGCCATGGTTAAAGGAAGCTTCTCCAAATGAGCCTTTAAGCGTTTATATAGGGCAAGAGAACCCAATTGGAAGAAGTGCTGGTTGTAGTTTAGTAATTTCTAAGTTTAGAGGGCCATATAGCGACCAAAGCTATATAGGAACACTGGGACCAACTAGACAAAGCTATAAAGAAGTAATGTATTTAGTTGAAAGGGCTGGCCAAGAATTAGAAGGCCTTATGTTCTAATAGTTAATAATAAGTTATGAGTAGTCAACCTAAAAAAGACCTAAAACCAATCAAAGAGATAGATGAGCTTAAGCATAAGATCGATGATCTTACTAACGCTCTCCAGCTTGAAAGAGCAGATGCTGTAAATGTTAGACGAAGGGCTGAGCAAGATAAGATTAAAATGTCTGGTTATTTTAAATCTTTAGTTATTAAAGAGTTGATACCTTTTATAGATAACTTTGAATTAACCATTAAACATATTCCTAAAAGTCTGGATGAACCTAATCAAAAAAATTGGCTCGATGGACTTAAAAGTGTTCATTCTCAGATGTGGCAAATCTTAAATTCGCTTGGAGTTCAAAAGATAGAAACTGTTGGCCAAGAATTTGATCCAAACTTCCATGAAGCTGTTCAAATGGACCCAAACGGGCAAGGGAACAAAGAGGTAGTCATAGAGGAGTTTAGGTCTGGCTATAGACTAGGAGAAGAAGTTATAAGACACGCTATGGTTAAAGTGGCTATGAAATAGCTATTTGGAGTTATTGACTATCTGGCCTATGAATTGTTTATGGCTATCTTGGTAGACATTCAAACTTGGATTATATGTAGCCTCAGAGACGTTACCAGAAGATCCTGTAACTGTCGCATAGGGTTTTCCTTCTGGATCTAATTGACCTTCTAATGCGGATATACAGGCCCAGCCTTCATTAGGGACATAAGCCCACGTTTGTTGAGTCCCATCGATACCAGTGCCATTATCTACTACAAAAACAAAGTCTTTTATTTTAGTCTCTTTATTAATTTTACCTGCCACGTCTGTACTTATTCCATTATAATTATCTGCAAAGCTTGGAGAACTATGCACGTTAGCACCTTTTTCAATCAATAGTGTGGATCCTTTAATACTCTCGGCGTTTGGGTGAGTTATATTACTTCCGCTTTCAATGCTTTTTAAACCAAAACCTAATATTGCGACACCACCAAGAATACCGCCGAGAACCTTTCTTCTTCTTGCTACATCGGGGCTTGTGCGTCTAGACAAATGTTTTTCATTCATAAGCAATATAGTAGCATAAAATACCAAAGAGGTCAAGCTTATTGCAGTATAAATAACTTTATTAATTCGTATTGGCACTCTTGACAATAGAGTGCCAATTAGCTATCATTAAATTATATTAGCAAACTTTTACTTTAAGCGCTAAGCGAAGATAAAGGTTTAGCTAAAAATAAACTAAAGGAGAAACTAAACATGGCTAAAATTATAGGAATTGATTTAGGAACAACAAACTCTGCCATGGCTGTTATGCAGTCTGGAAAACCAGAGATTATAACCAATAGTGAGGGCAACAGAACAACCCCGTCAGTGGTAGCCGTTAATAAGAACGCTGAGCGTTTAGTGGGTCAGGTCGCTCGAAGACAACAAGTAACTAATCCAAAGAATACAGTTTACGAGGTAAAGAGATTAATTGGTCGAAACTGGGCAGATAAAGAAGTTCAAAGAGATCTTAAATTAATGGGCTATGAAATGGTTAAAAGCGGTAATGGCGTTAAGGTTAAGATGGGAGACAAAGACTATAGTCCAGAAGAGATAAGCGCCATGATCCTTTCGAAATTAAAAGCGGATGCTGAAGCCTTTTTGGGAGACAAGATATCAGAAGCTGTAATTACGGTCCCGGCATATTTTGATGATAGCCAGCGTCAAGCCACCAAAGATGCTGGGAAAATTGCTGGTTTAGAAGTCAAGCGTATTATAAATGAACCTACGGCAGCTGCCTTAGCTTACGGTCTTGATAAAGGTGATAAGAAAAATGAGAAAATTGCTGTCTATGATCTAGGTGGCGGTACCTTCGATGTTTCTATTCTAGAGCTTGGAGATGGCGTTTTTGAGGTAAAATCTACCAATGGTGATACCCACTTGGGTGGTGCTGATTTCGACCGAGTAATCATAAATTATTTTGCCGAAGAATTCAAAAAAGAACACGGGATTGATATTTCAGAAGATCGAGCTGCTATGCAAAGACTTCGAGATGAAGCTGAAAAAGCTAAAATTGAATTATCTACTTCTCAGGAGGTTGATGTCAATTTACCGTTCTTAACCGCTGATTCTGAGGGCCCTAAACACTTTGAACATAAACTTACTCGAGCTAAACTTGAGAGCCTAGTGGCAGATCTTATTGATAATACCGCCGAACCTTGCGAGAAGGCTTTAAAGGATGCTAAGTTAAAAACTTCAGATATTGACGCTATTGTTCTTGTAGGCGGTATGACAAGAATGCCGGCCGTTCAAGAGAAAGTGAAGAAAATCTTTGGAAAAGAACCCATGAAAGGGGTTAACCCAGATGAGGTTGTGGCAATTGGAGCTGCTATTCAGGGTGGAGTTCTTCAAGGTGACGTTAAGGATGTGCTACTTCTAGACGTTACCCCCTTAAGCCTTGGTATCGAAACCATGGGAGGGGTAATGACTAAATTAATCGAACGAAATACTACTATTCCAACATCGAAGTCTGAAGTTTTCTCAACGGCTGCAGACAACCAGCCTCAAGTTGAAATACATGTAGCCCAAGGTGAAAGAGAAATGATTGATGGCAATAAATCTCTTGGCCGCTTTATATTAGACGGAATTGCTCCTGCTCCTAGAGGAGTTCCGCAAATTGAAGTTACCTTCAATATTGATGCTAACGGGATATTAAACGTTACGGCTAAAGATAAGGGTACATCTAAAGAACAGAGCATTACAATTTCCGGTTCTGGGAACCTTAATAAAGACGAAGTTGAAAAGATGGCTAAAGAAGCCGAATCACATGCCGAAGATGACAAAAAACGCAAAGAACTGGTCGAGTCTCGAAACGTTCTAGACGGAGCTTACTATCAGGGAGAAAAACTTTCTAAAGACAACAAGGATAAATTAAGTGAAGATGATCAGAAGAATCTAGAAGCAGCTTTAAGTGAAGCCAAGAAAGTCTTAGACAATAAAGACGCTACCAAAGACGAACTTGAAACAGCGGCAAAAGAACTGAACGATCGCATAATGCCAATTGGTGCTAAAATGTATGAATCGGCTTCAAAAGAGACTGATTCAAAGGAAACAAAAGAACCCAAAGATCAGACCGTAGAAGGTGAAGTTGTAGACGATCAAAAAGATAAAAAAGAATAAATCATTTTTAGATTAAACAAGGTTTAAATTAAATGGCTAAACGAGACTACTATGAAGTGTTGGGCGTAAATAAGAGCGCTTCTGCCGACGAAATCAAAACAGCATTTAGGCGTTTAGCCGTAGAACATCATCCCGATAGAGGTGGTGAGGAAGAAAAGTTTAAAGAGATAAATGAAGCCTATGAAGTTCTAAAGGATCCTGAAAAACGAAAAAGATATGATCAATTTGGTCATGCTGGAGTAGGAGGAGATAGTGGTGGGTTTGGAGGTTTTAATGGGGCTCAAAGTCAAAATATTAACTTTGACTTCGGAGATCTTGGTTTAGGTGATATATTTAGCAATTTTTTCGGAGGGGGCGCTTCTAATCAAGGTGCAAAATCTCGTAGAGGCAGAGATCTTGAAACTAGCGTTGAAATAAGCTTTGAACAATCTGTTTTTGGAACCGAAGTCCCAATTTCTTTAAATCTAGAAGATACTTGTGATCATTGTAAGGGAACTATGTCTGAACCGGGATTTGAACTTAAAACTTGTCCTACCTGTGATGGGAAGGGCCAGGTTGTAAATGTAACCCAAACAATTTTTGGTCGAATCCAACAAGCTAGTGTTTGTCCTAAATGCTTGGGAACTGGTAAAATTCCCGAAAAACTTTGTAGTGTTTGTCACGGTAAGGGAACTCTACTTAAAAAACAAGAATTAAATCTTAAGATACCGGCTGGAATTGAAGACGGTACGACTATAAGACTCAGAGAACACGGGGAAGCTATTGCAAATGGGCCTAAGGGTGATCTTTATGTTAACGTAAGAGTCAAAGCCCATAAGAAGTTTACTAGAGAGGGAGACCTTATTCTAAGCACAGAACATGTTTCTATGGTAGACGCCGCACTAGGAACCGAAATTGACGTTGAAACAGTTGACGGAGACGTTAGAATGAAGATTCCGGCCGGCACTCAATCCGGTTCAGACTTTAAATTATCTGGACACGGTGTGTCTAAATTCAGAAGTTCAAATAGAGGCGCACACATCGTTACTGTAATGGTAGATACTCCGACTAAACTTAATAAAAATCAAGAAAAAATCTTAGAAGAATTTAAGGAATCAGGTGGATCAAAATTTCACCTATTTAACTAAAAAGATTGTTTTAAGATTATCAAGTAATATAATGAAGGGATGAACGTTAAGTTCAATAATGAAAAAGGCTTCATTCCGCTTCTACTTTTTATCATTTTTGTGGTAGTCTTTCTAATCGTAATAGCCTATTTGAGAGTAAAGCATTTTAAATAAAGGTTGTAAAATCAATGGATATATGCTATAATTAGCATTAATTTATAACTAAATTATGTTAGCAAGAAAAATACAATTAATAGGTAAGGAAACTCGTATTTCTTTAAAAGATTATGGGTTATTTAATATTCCTGCCAAAGTAGATACGGGGGCCGATAGTTCTTCTAT
The DNA here is from genome assembly GCA_027371845.1 of Candidatus Saccharimonadota bacterium. GTDB lineage: Bacteria > Patescibacteriota > Saccharimonadia > Saccharimonadales > UBA4665 > JAJZMH01. The sequence goes on along the minus strand of DAHXLD010000003.1, from coordinate 3,360 downwards.
CTGGGCTTCAGACATTAAGCTTCAAGATAAAGTTTTATCCTTTAAATTATTAGATAAGACCTCGCCTTATTATTCTGGAAAAGTTATTAAAACTAAAGAATACAAGATCTATAGAATTAATAATTCTTTTGGTCACGTTGAAAGGCGATACGCAGTTAATCTTAAAGTTCAACTTAATGATCGAAAAATTAAAGCCCGTTTTACACTTGCTGATAGAAGTACTAAAAAGTACCCCATATTAATTGGAAGAAGATTTCTTAGAAATAGATTTTTAGTACATGTAAGCTTTAATCATAAAAAAATCGACAAAAGCGTTTTAAAGGAGGTGGTTTCATGAATATTGTAATATTATCTAAAGAACCCAAGAACTACTCAACAACCAGATTAAAAGAGGTTGCTAGAGAAAGAGGCCATACCGTTCAGGTTGTTAATTATGCTCGTTGTTTTGTGTCCCTTGAAAGGGGTAATCCGATCGTTAACTATAAAGGAAAACAGATAAGTAATGTTGACGCAATTATCCCTAGAATCTCATCTAAATTAACCAAGTACGGCTCATCTATAGTTAGACAATTTGAAATGCAGAACGTTTTTACAACTAATAGCTCGATTTCTATAGTACGCTCAAGAGATAAGTTAAGAAGCCTCCAGATTTTAGCCAAAGCAGGCGTGGGCATACCTAAAACTGTTTTCGCCCGAGAAGTAGCAGATTTTGATGGGGTTCTTGATTTAGTTGGTGGAGCTCCTGTGATCATTAAAGTAGCTAGAGGAACTCACGGGAATGGAGTTGTTTTAGCTGAGACAAAAAAGGCAGCTCTTGCTGTAATGCAGGCTTTTAATGTTGAAAACGTTAACTTTTTAGTCCAAGAATTCATCTCTGAGAGTGCTGGAGAAGATATTCGAGCCTTTATAGTCAATGGTCATGTTGTGGCCAGTATGCGTCGTAAAAGCATTGAAGGAGACTTTAGGTCTAATTTGCATCAAGGCGGAGGAGGCGAACCCATAAAATTAACAGATGCTGAGAGAAAAACGGCTGTTAAGGCAGCCCGAACTATGGGCCTTACGGTTTGCGGAGTTGATATGTTGCGTTCTAAAGAAGGACCCCTTGTATTAGAGGTTAATTCTAGCCCCGGTTTTCAAATCGAAAAAATTACCAGTAGAGATGTAGCTAGCAAAATCATTGACTATATCGAACAAAACGCTAAAGCTCGCCGCAAGAAAGATAAAGTCGGAGCTTAAATAAAAACCTAAGCTTTTCCTTATTAAGCTTATGGTATATTAATAATGATGGCATTAGTTATTTTAATTGGTATTATTCTTTCCCCCATAATTTTAATAGAAATATTTAGGGTTAATTCGGTGGTGGCCTATCTAGCTTTATGTCTTGGTGAAGTAGTTTCAGAGTTTGTTGACAATAATCCAATCGCTAAGCATTTATTAAATTCTTCAAGATATATAAACCACATAAGTTACATAAATAACTTAAAGCTATTATTACTTATATTACCTCTTATAGTGGTGTTAATCTTAATGATCAAGACTTCTAAAAAAGGCATATCTCTTAATTTACTTGGTTCAATATGTGTAGGGGTATTGCTTGCTTTTCTTTTAGTACCTATTTTGCCCCATAGTCTAAACGCCGGTATATTGGATAATAAATACTGGCTAAAACTAAATATTCAGAAGAGCAATATAATAGCACTGTCCTCTTTATTAATATTGACGATGCTTATATTACAAAGAAACAAATTTAGTCATAAAAGCGGTTCAGGTCTTAAGCATAAAAAATAAGCCTTTAATCATATTGACATTTAACTAAAAGACGTAATAATGTAAGGGGTAATAAAACACAAATTTACTATTTGGGCCCATAGCTCAGCCGGTTAGAGCACCTGCCTTTTAAGCAGGGTGTCGTGGGTTCGAGTCCCACTGGGCCCTCCATATGTTCTTCACAGCAGTTTACTAGATAATAATTTAGATATTTTAGTTGCATGCCTAAAGATTGTTATATAAAACCTCATTTATTCATCTGTAAAATAGTTCTATTCTCACTAGGTATCAAAATATGGTTAGTGTTGTAACTCGGGATAAAATGTAGGCGAGTTTTGTTGTATAATAAAGATTATGAGTAAGCATCAATATACTGCAATTATAGAACGGGACACAGCTACAGGATATTATGTAGCCTATATTCCTGATTTACCTGGTGCACATACTCAAGCCGAAACACTAGAAGAGTTAAAGGATAATCTTCAAGAAGTTGTAGAACTTATACTTGAAGAAAAGCCTAAACAAAAACCCGAATCATACTTTATAGGCACTCAACTCGTAACTGTATAAGTAAATATGGGTAGTGATTTACCAGTATTAAAACCTAAAGAGGTTGTTAGAATTTTAAATAATCTTGGCTTTGTGTTAGTTAGACAAAAAGGTTCTCATCAACAATTTAGACATGTAGACGGTAGAGCTACAACTGTACCAATGCACAATAGGGATTTATCCCCTCTTCTACTTAGACAAATATGCAAAGATATCAATATAACAACTGATGAGTTTCTTAAAGCTAAATGAAATTATTAAAGACGCATTATGTTAAACAAAACGGCTATTAGAAATAAGGCTTCTAAAGAAAATATAACCCATCTATCTACTGGGGTCGCTATTGTTAAAGATGGTAAGATTTTGTTGGTGCGTCGTTCAGTTGACGATTTTCTTGGAGGCTTTTATGAACTACCAGGCGGTGGAGTTGTCGATGGAGAAACAATTGAAGAAGCTGCAATGCGAGAAGTTAAAGAAGAAACAGGTTTAGTACCTTCTAAGGTTATTACGACATTTAAGGGATTTGATTACAGAACAGATAAAAAGCCACATGTAAGGCAAATAAATTTACTAATAGAAGTCAAACCAGGAAAAGTTAAGTTGAGTGATGAGCATGATGACTTTTTATGGGCTACGGAAAAAGACTTAGGTGATCTTAAAATTACTGAGAACATGATTAAATGTATTAAAGATGCGTTTGTTAAGCTGACATAACTCCTGCTAGGAATATGCTTTACATTTACAATTCACATATGAATGTTCGAGAGCCCCGTAAAGTAGTTGCAGTAATTTCACAGTAAGACCCCCAGCAACGGTTTACCACCAAAAAGTGTGGAGGTACTCAAATAGATCGTAGACAATCCTAACTTGTAGAATAGGTTATGTAAACTAACTTAAAAACAATGTCACCCTCCCAATATAATGAACACACTGTCCTTAGCTAAATCAGTATAATTAATTAAGTAATCTAAGGAGACAATATATGTCAGGTAATTTTAGGGTTATTGACCCTAGTATTAAAGATGAAGTAGTAGATCGAGTTAA
>DAHXLD010000001.1 GCA_027371845.1 Candidatus Saccharimonadota bacterium | reverse complement strand
CTTCCCGGTCAAACTATTAAAACAATTACTGAGAGATTATATAAAAAAGGACTCAGAACGAGACACAATAAACCTTATTCTAAAAGTCACGTAGCTAGAATTTTAAATAATCCATTTTATATAGGGATTAATCGATTTAATGGAGCAGATTATCCAGGAGCTCAAGAAAAATTAATATCTGAAAAGTTATTCTATAAAGTTCAACTAAAAATGAATGGTGGCCAAACTAAGACGTTCCAGAAACATAATTGTCCCTATCAGGGAATGATAAGATGCATGGACTGTAATTCGTTGGTTACTTGGCAACTTCAAAAAGGAAGGTATTATGGACTATGTAGACGTCTTAATAGTGTTTGTAAGTGTTCGCCTGCTCTTAAGGAAGAAAACATTGAGAATACCGTTAAAATAGCCTTAAAACAAGTAGTAAGCCCTTACCCCGATCTAATCGATTTAGTGGTTCAAAGATTAAGTAAGCTAAATATTGATAAAACAAAAAACAATGAAGTGATTAAAGAGAACTTGATTATACAAATAAATCATTATAGGCAAATGGATGATAATCTTTATGACGATAAATTATCTGGTCTTATTTCCATAGAAAAATACAAGTCAAAGCACGAAGATTTTAGCGTTAAAATAGATCGGTTAAATCAAGAAATAAGCAATCTTGATAGTAATCTTAATTTAGAGTTAGATTATAAAATTAAATTGATTGAACTAAGCCAAAAAGCAGATTTAATTTACCAAAATGGGTCAGTTGATCAGAAGCGTTTAATAATTTCCAAACTGTTTGACAATTTAACTATGAAAGGAGGTATTCTATCTGTTAAATATAACCAAGTAATGACTATTTTTAGTCAAAAATTAGAACAATCTATTAATATAATGAAGGGATAAAATATGACATTCAAAACTGTTAAAATTAAAGCTGTCAATGGAGATAAAAAAGATCAATTAGACAAAAATAAAGAACTTATGCGTATTTGGCTAGGGCGGAGGGATTCGAACCCCCGAATGCTGGGACCAAAACCCAGTGCCTTACCGCTTGGCCACGCCCTATCAAGTTATTAAGCATTTTATCTTAGATGTTTGTCCCAGACAAGCATATCATTATTTTATATTTTAATTAACCTAAACGAGATCAAAAGATCCAATTTTAAAATATTTATTAGTTTGTGAAAGCCGGCTAATTAATCTTAGTAATTTATTTACCCTAAAGTTTGGTCCAGGTTGGTCTATAATACCGGTTGCCCCAAAAGGTTCTTTTACGCTTAATAAAATATTTGACGGGTTATATGATTTACTAGTTGGGAATACTAGGTCGTTTAGTATTGATTTAGCCAAAGAGTTTTGATTCATAAGTTCTAGTAATTTTAAAAGACTTTTATTTTTAGCTATTTCTCGTAAACCTCTGGGATTTGAATCATCTTCCATGAAATCATCAAGATTAATAAAGCCTTCTAAAAAAGTTTCAACCTTAAGAAAGTCATTTCTATGCCCAGAGATAACAAATAGTTGTTGAGGTATCTCAAATAATTCAGGCTTTAGAACGTTTCTTAAAGCTTCAAGGCCAAGAAATTGAAAATACAAATTTTCTGGAATTCTATCCGGGTCGCTTAAAGTTAGTTCTGATGAATGCTTTACTACAAATGAACCTATTCTTTTTACCGAAGACGAAGAACCCTGAGGTAATTCTTCGGGTTTCTCGCAATACATACTCATCAAAGAAAATTGATCATGGCAAAAACGTTCAACTATCTCCACAATATCTGGATTTTCTAAAGCCATGTCAAATGATTCGCTAAAATAGCCATGTAAACCATTTAATATTGTTGCGGGACTGTTCATAATGTTTTTATTATACTAAATTGGTAAGCAAAGCGAAAAAGTGACAGAACAATTTCTCATTTTATCATCTTTTAAATTATCTTTTTAAACTTAAATTAATTAAATAGCGGATTTGAGTATTTTTTAGTAAATAATGTATTTGACCTGGAAATTAGGTTTAGAAATAGTGAATGTATTAATACGTTATATCTTATCCATTAAATAATAAATGAATTGTAAAAAAATAAATTTCTTCGTATGTTACAATGCATACTCAACATTTAGGCTTAAATTAAATTCTGTTTTTTAATCCTAATAGGAATGAAGCTATTGAGAACTAAAATATAGTAAGGTAAGATTTATATACTTTATGGCTAAGAAAAATATATCTCCGTTTAATCATATCGATTCCATTTATTTGAATGGACTTGATGGTAGATTTATTTATTATCCCTCAAAGCAAAATCCTAGGAATAATATTTTAGTAGTTTATGACATTGATTCAAATATTGAAAAATGGTGGGGTTTAGTTATTGCCTTGTCAAGATTTGGTAATGTTACGATGATGGATTTACCCGGGATAGGAGGAATGGACAATTTTTATAAAATAAAAAAATTACCTTCGATGATTAATTACGGTAATTATCTGGCTTCTTTTATTAAATTAAGATTTCGAAGAAAAAGATTGCATTTAATAGGTATTGGTTATGGCGTAGCAATTATAACTGCCATGCTACAACAAAATGACGACTTGGTTGGAAAAATTATTTCAGTTAACTCTATTAACGGCTATATCCACCATGATGATTTTATCGTATCAAAATTTAATAAATTTATGACTTTAATTAATTATTATTTATTTTGTAAATTGCCCCTAAGCTCTTTAATTAAGCCATTTACGTTATCTAGGTCCTATCTTCGTGATAAATACACGTCTAGTATAAATTCTAAATTGGTTAAAGAACTTGGAAAGAACTTTATTGAAAAATTTATTTACGATCTAGAAAAGGAAGCAGACCTGAGAACTCGTCTTTTTATTTATAAGGATTTATTAAGTTTAGATTTGTGTAAAAAACAGCTTAACATTCCATTTAAACAAATAAACCTTGGACTAAGTAATACTAAGCTGGCAAATAAATTTGCTGAACAACACTTCAAGATAGCTTATCGGGATTATAAATTTCTACCATCAAAACTTGTTAGAAAAGTACCCTTAGTTTTAAACGATCCCAAAGTTGCTTTAAAGATGATCCCAAATAGGTTAAGGAACGATTTAAAAGCTAAGCTCTAAGTAATTGCTTTATTGGCTTTAATAGTAGATAATCTAAAGTGTGTTTAGGAATAAAAATAACGATAGTTCAAATGAAATAAATATTTCAACTGAAACTTTTTTTAAGGTTGGCCTTTTTATAATTATTACTATAATTGCAATAGCTTTATTAAAAAAAGCTTCCCACGCACTAATATTAATATTTTTAGCCATATTCTTAGCTTTAGCACTAAATGCTCCAGTTCACGCAATTGCTAAAAGGTTTCCTGGAAAATTGCGTGGCAGCCGATCTTTAGCAACATTCTTGGCTTTTTTGATCGTAGTCGCTTTGTTAGCTTTATTTTTTGCCTATATTACCCCTCCCTTAGTTAAACAAACTGAAAGTTTTATTTCAGCTGCTCCAAACTTGGTAAAAGATATTAATAATCAACAAGGTGTAGTTGGGGATATTGTAAAAAAGTATCATTTATCGTCTCAGGTAACGAAACTTTCTGAACAAATATCTTCCAGAATTCATAACGTAGGAGGAGTTGCCTTTTCAGCTTTTCTTAAGGTGGGAAATAGTGCCTTTGCGATTATAACTGTTCTAGTTTTAACCTATATGATGTTGGTTGAAGGTCCTAGATGGGAAGAAACTGCAAAAAAATTCATTCCTAAAAGTAGATATAATTTAGCTGATCGTTTAGCTAGAGAAATGTATAACGTAATAAAAGGTTATGTTAATGGTCAAGTAGCTTTGGCGGCTTTAGCTGCTTTATTGATATCGCCAGCTCTTTTCTTGCTTCATGTTAGCTATCCTGTTGCCTTGGTGGTAGTTATTTTTGTATGTGGACTTATCCCAATGGTAGGACATACTATTGGAGCCATAATTGTAACCATAGTTGCCCTATTCCACTCTTTATCGGCTGGTATTATTATTTTGATTTACTATATTGTTTATCAACAATTTGAAAATTATATTATTCAACCTAAGATACAGGCCAACTCTACTAATATGTCACCCTTGTTGGTCTTTGGATCCTTAGTTATTGGAGTAAGCTTTGGGGGCTTAATAGGGGGATTAGTAGCTATTCCGGTGGCTGGATGTTTTAGAATATTAATTTTAGAATATTTAAGAACTAAGGGCGCAATTAATACACCAGAGTTTAATAAGTCTACTACTTTTAAGAATTAAATAATTCGATACCAGTAAGATTTGTCGTTTAGATCGTTTAACTGAATCCCTTGTTTTAAAAGCTTATCCCTGATAATATCGGATTTTTCCCAGTCTTTATTACTTCTGGCCTTACTCCTATCTTGAATTAAGTTTTTTTGTTCCAGTGTTATATCACTAATACTCATTAAGTCTAAACCCAAATAAGCATCTATCTTTTCTAGAAAATATATAAAGTCGTTCAGTTCTAAATTACTTATACCAACTACGATAGTTTGAGTCGAGACGCTACTTAAAAAAGCAAGTACTTCTGGTGTATTTAAATTATTAGACAAAAGATCTTTAATGTTAATAGCGGCCTCTTTGAAATTAAAAGATAGTTGATCCTTAATCTCGGAAAGTTGATACCTTAAGGCGGCCATTTGATATAATTCTTGTAGTCTTTTTTGGGCGGCACTTAGACTTTGAAAGCTAAACTTAGATTGACTTTGATAATGGGATTCTAATATGTGAAGTCTTAAAGTCATGGCCGTGTAGCCTTTATTTATAAGTTCATCTAAAGTTATTCCATTGCCTAAAGATTTAGATATTTTCTGATTATCTATCATAACGTGATTAGAGTGCATCCAGTAATGAGCTAAGGATTGTCCGCTAACTGCCTCACTTTGAGCTATTTCATTAGTATGGTGAACCGGAATATGATCAATTCCTCCCGTATGGAAGTCCATAGTGTCTCCTAGGTACTTCATGCTCATGGCCGAACATTCAATATGCCACCCCGGAAAACCTTTACCGAACGGGCTATCCCACTCCATGTCTCGTTTAGAATCATTTGGACTAAACTTCCATAAAGCAAAATCTGAGATGTTCTTTTTCTTGGGATTGAACTGAACTCTGGCGCCTGCTGTTTGTTCGTCTAGGTCTAGCCTCCCGAAGTCGGCGTATTTTTTAAATTTCGAAGTATCGTAGTAAATTCCATCTCCGTCTATCTTATAAGTGTAGCCTTTTTCTTTTAATTTTAGAATTAAGTCAATTTGATCTTTAATGTGTTCGGTGGCCTTGACTAAATAATCTGGGCTTAAAATATTTAATTGATGCATATCTTTTAAAAAATGATCTGTATAAAATTGAGCAACTTGATATGCATTTTTATGTTCTTTTAAGGCCTTTTTTTGAATTTTATCTTCGCCTTCATCAGCGTCAGAAGTAAGGTGCCCAACGTCAGTTATATTCATGACCCATTTAGTTTTGTAATTGTTTGCCTTAAGAGTTCTAATTAAAGTATCCATTCTGACATAATTAAACCAATGGCCGACATGAGCAAAATCATAGACCGTAGGACCACAAGTATAAATAGTTACTAAATCATCGTTAATAGGGATAAAATCTTCGATTTGTCTAGTTAAGGTGTTATATATTCGCATTGTCTTTATTTAATATCTGATTTGTTTTATTAACAAGTTCTTTTTTAAGTTCATTTATGTCTTTATAGTTATAGGTTTTAAAACCACTGGCGTATTTATGACCTCCTCCTCCAAAGCTTTCAGCTAACTCTGAGGCATAGGGATAATTTAGAGAGCTTCTTATTTTGGCTGTTATTCTCCCGTCTTGGTATTGTTTTAAAGCCACGCTTATCCTATTATTCTTTATAAGTCGCATGTCATCTAAAACTAGCATTGAGGGATTGTACATAGGGCTGTAAGTTTTAATTTCTTCCCATGGAATAATTAAGATAGCTAATCTATCCTCTAAATAGGTTTCAATTCTTTCAAGTAATCGGCCTTTATATTTTGTAAGCTCTAAGCTTTTTTGATAGCTTTCTCTACGGCTGGCATCTAATCTTGGTAAGTTCACCCCAAGATCTACTAGTTCTGCCATTATCCGAAATGTTTCTGAGGTCGTACTCTCAGTCATTAGTCCAATTGTGTCAGAAAGAATACTGACCGCCAAAGCCTCAGCAGCTTCTTCATTTACTTCATAATTTAATTCTTTAGCTATTTGATAGATTATTTCTCCTGTGGCCGGTCTGTCTTCGGTTATGACCAAGTTAGCAAAATCGATAGTTAATTCACTGTCGTGATGATCAATGATAATAGTTGGTTTCGATTTTATTAAAGCAATATCAAAATCTTTTGTTTTATCTAGTAGATTAAGAGTCGAAGTGTCAACTATTATAACCAAATCAATTTTATTGGGCAGGTCGTTTTTTACTCGGCTCCAGGCTTTCAAGTATTTTAAATAATCCGGAATCTGAACAGCACAGTATAAATCTACTTCCTTATTTAGTTTTCCTAGAATTTGTTCTAAGGCGATTGAACTACCGAGGCTATCACCGTCGGGGTTGTCGGCTTGAATTACTAAAATATTTGAGCTTTGATCAATATATTCTTTAAATTTTAGGTATTTAGGCTTCATTATAATCGTTGTCTTCCCTCTAAGGCTTTAGTTAGAGTTATCATATCAGCATATTCAAGATCGACTCCAATCGGTAGCCCACGCGCTAGACGAGTTACTTGTATTTTTGGATTTTTAATTTGATTTTTTATGTATAAAGCTGTGGTCTCACCCTCAACACTTGCATTAGTGGCTATTATGACTTCGCCAACTTTATCTTCTTTAATTCTTGCTAAAAGCTCTTTGATGTGTAAATCTTCAGGCGCAATGTTGTCTAAGGGAGATATCAGACCTCCTATTACATGATAGGTTCCGGCAAAATGGTTTGTTTTTTCTAATGCATAGATATCAAAAGGCTCGGCGACTACGGCAATTATTGTTTTATCTCTTTTAGGGTCATCATAAAGCCTAGAGCGTGATTCGTCTGAAGATATTAGGGCAAAAGTTCTTGGACAAATTTTAATTTTAGAATTCAGGTTATCAAGTGCATCCGATAACTTCTGGGAAACATTCGGACCTCTTTTTATTAAGCTGTTGGCATAACGTTCAGCAGACCTAGGTCCTACTCCGGGTAGTAAACTTAAGGCTTCAATTAAATCTGCTAAAGGCTTGGGTAAATCAGGCATATTCTAGCTATAAGCCGAGATCCCCTAAAGCTCCCATCATTGGTTGCATTTTTTCGGTAGCTATTTTTTGACTAGAGCTTATTGCTTCTCTAACGGCTTCGGTTATCCAATATTCTAATTGTTCAAGATCGTCAAAATCTATTTTCTCGGCATTTAGTTTAACGTTTTTGATCTTTTGATCGCCACTTACTTCAACTTTTACGGCTCCGTCACCTTTTTCTATAGATATAGTTTGACGCTCTAATTCTTTTTGAATTTTTCTAACCCTCATTAACATTTTAGCTTGATCAAATTTACTCATAGGTCTCCTTCTTTATTCTTGTTATATTGTACCAAATCTAGTCCTTAATATAAAAAGCCGATCTTGATGTCGGGTTGTAGGCCCAAGCTACAAAATACGATCTTAAATTATATAAGCAACTTAGAAAAACTATTAATATAATTAGGGAAAGTCCGATAAATCGAGCTACTGGGTTAAACGGGAATACTTTGTACCAAGCTTGCAAAAGATAGGTAATTCCAACAGTTATGATGATATATAGAAATGGTAAGACGAGGCCAATGGTTATTGAATTACGATTTAAAGCAATTAACAATATCGATAGCAATATACTGGCGTAAATAAGTTTAACCCTTGAACTTTTAAAATGTCTCAAAAGGTAGGCGCTGCCTATAATTAAAGACAAAAGCGCTAAAATATCTAAGACTGGACTTTGACCTAACCAAAGTGCAGGATTGGGACTGTTAAAAACAAAAATATCTTTTAGAGTCAGAACGATATCTTTAAGATAATTGAATGTGTTCCAGTTGTGGACCGGGATTGAAAGATAACTAAATATATTAAGGGGACTTTTTATCACATACCAAATCAATAAAGCTAAGGGCATAAGAATACTTAAAATAAATACTAAAAATCCACTAAAGTTTTTAAGTTTCTTAATGTTGACTAAATATTCCCTGAAGTTAATAATAAACCCTAAGACAATCAACCAAACCATACCGGGATTAAATGAGACTATTAATAAACTAAAAATCAAAAAGGAAAATATGTACTTATTAAGCTCTTTTTTGCTAATAAAAGAGTTAATTAGCAAAATAAGTACGGCCGAAAAAACATATTCAATTCCATTAGCCCCAAATCTGGTTAGATGAAGTAGAAGTGAGGTACAATCAAAAAGAAAACTTCCTATAATGGCAGTTTTGTGTCCGTAATATGATTTTAATAAAAAATAGAATCCTATCATTGACGATAAACCTAAAATTACGCTTGGAAGCCTAATATCAAAAGCAGTCTTATGCGTAGCAAATTTATATATAATAGATCTGACAATATTGATTATAAGATTGAGTGGATTGTTTTGAATTCCATGCCAACCTAAAATTAATTTAGAACTAGCGAGTTCCGGCTTTGCAATTCCTGGCATCAGGTATGATAGTCGAAAAAAACCAATATAGATCAATAATAAAATAGTAGCTAAATAAAATAAAATAGAGGCTTTATTTTTAACGACATATTTTAAAATCATCTTTATTATTATATCTAATATCTTAAGTTTGAGAATGCTTTGTGTCTACCGATCGAAATCTTTGTTTTTCGTTATCAAAGTATAATTCAATACCACCAGTCGGACCATTACGATGTTTTTTTATAAATATATCAGTAATGTGTTTTCGATCAGTGTCTTGGTTGTAATAGTCTTCTCTATAGATAAAAGCTACCACATCAGCGTCTTGTTCTATTGATCCAGATTCTCTAAGATCAGCTAATTGAGGGATTTGGGGGTTTCTACTTTCAACTGATCGACTAAGTTGGCTTAGAGCCAATAAAGGAACATTTAGCTCTCTAGCAATCCCCTTTAAGCCTCTAGATATTTCACTTATTTCCTGGACTCTGTTGCCATCTGAGTTATATCTTCCTCCACCAGACATAAGTTGGAGGTAGTCTAGGATTATTAAGCCTAATGGATGTTTATGGGCTTCTCGACGTGCTTTAGTTCTTAGGTCGCTGACTGTTATACCGGGTGTATCATCTATATAAATTGGAGCTTCACTTAGGGTTCCCATAGCTTGTCCAATCTTTTCAAAATCTGAATCGGATAAGTTGCCTGTTCTCAAATTCCAGGCATCAACCCCAGATTCCATTGACAGCAATCTATCAACTAATTGTTCTTTGCCCATTTCTAGGCTAAAAATTAGAACGGGTTGGTTTAGTTTTGATGATATATTGTGAGCAAAATTTAAAGCTAAAGCTGTTTTACCCATGGAAGGCCGAGCTGCTAAAATAAAAAGATCAGATTTTTGGAATCCTGCTAAAACATTATCGAGATCTTTAAAGCCAGTTGATATACCTCTAATTTTATTTTTATCTTTATGAAGATCGTCTAATCTTTCAAAACTTTCGGATAGAATAGCTTCAAGGCTAACAATGTTTTGTTTTATGTGCTTATTTGAGGTCTCAAACAATTTTAATTCGGCTTCTTCTATTAAATCGTGAAGATTTTTAGAAGTATCTTTGGTTAGGTCGCTTATTTCTTGAGCCGTAGCCATTAAACGTCTTCTTAAAGCTTTTTGAGCTACTATCTCAGCGTATTGTTCAATGTGTGAGGCAGTTGGTACAAAATTTGTTAATTCTGTTAAATAAGATGGTCCTCCGATAGATTTTAGCTTATCCATTGAAGCTAACTTATCGCTTAGCGTTAAGACGTCGATTGCACTTCGATCTTCGTATAAGTAAATTATTGCTTGATAAATGTATTGATGTCTTGGATCTACGAAATCAATATCAGTAATTAAGTCGGCTATTTTTACAATAGCGTCGCTATCAATTAATAAAGCTCCCAGTAAACTAGCTTCAGCATCCAGGTTCTGAAGAGCTGAACTCAAAGAGTCTTGATCTAATACTCGGCTGTTATCCATCTTTAGATATATTATATTTAGTTTTTTAAGATAAAACTATACCAATTCCAAAATTATAATTCGACGATTTCGCCACCACCGAAAATTTCGGTAATTGTATCTATTGGTACATCATTTTTAGGCTTAAGTTTTTTAGGATCTTTTCCACTTAATATGCACTGAATCTTGTAGTTTTGTCCACTTTTGGTTTTAAGCATATCGTTTATAATTAACAGGTTTTTAGATTCACTAATGGTATTTTTGTGAAATGGAAAATCAAATATAAGGTTTATTTGACCTTTAGATTGGCTAGAAATTTTAGCCATTCTTAAAATGGCATAGAGAGTATTATGATTTTTTTTCAATTCATCAAGTACTTCGGTCCATATTTTTGATATATCTTCTGAAGCCGGGTCATTTTTATTAGTTAAAACTTCTTCTTTTTGGGGGCGTCTAGGTTCAGATTCTAAAACTGGGTCTTTAGTAGTATCATTTTCTATTAATTGAGGAGATTCGGTTAAGTTGGCCTGCAGTAGGGTAACTAAAAGGTAATTTTGGGGGTCTAATGAACCTTCGACCATTATAAGTTTATCCAAAAGATCAAGATCGCTTGCCTTTAAGCCTGATGGTACTTGAGTTATTTTATTTCTTATTAAGGTCATTAAGCTTTTAGCTATAGCACTCGGTTCCACGCCGTCGTTATAAAGTTTTTCCAGTTCATCGTTTATGATCTTAAAACTATTATTTAAAGATAATGTTTGATAAAGATTTAAAATCTGATCATGTTTTGGTACCCCAAGAAGATTTAATACTTTTGAGAGGTCAACCTGATCTTCAAAATGACTAAATTGATCCAAGATACTTATACTGTCCCTAAAACTTCCATCACCGTGTTCGGCTATCACCTCTAATGCTTCGTCGGTAATCTTAATCTTTTCTTTTTTAGATATGTTTTTTAGGTGTTTAAACAGATCTTCTTTAGTTATAGGCCTAAAAGTAAATCGCTGAGTTCTGCTAATAATAGTTTCCGGAAGCTTATGTGAGTCGGTAGTCGCTAAAATAAAGACTACATGCTCTGGGGGCTCTTCCAGAGTCTTTAGAAGAGCATTGAAGGAGTCTTTCGTTAACATATGGACTTCATCGATAATATACACTTTAAATTTAGCCTGAGAAGGTAAAATGTGAACTTTATCTCTTAAATCTCTAATTTCATCAATTTTACGATTTGAAGCAGCGTCGATTTCAATTATGTCAACATGATTTTTACCTAGTTCATAGTCTAGGTTATTTATTTTATGAGCTAGAATACGAGCAACTGATGTTTTGCCCACTCCTCTTGGTCCAGTAAACAGATATGCGTGACTAATCTTATTTTTTGATAGAGCATTTTTTAGGGTACTCGTAATGTGATCTTGTCCAAAAATTTGGTCAAAATCTAACGAACGGTATTTTCGATATAAAACCTTTTCCATAGAATATTAATTATATAACCACTTAGTAACTTTTATAAGTGTAATACCTATAAAGCAGCTTCTAGAGCGGCCCATTCAGCGTTTAAGTCGTCTTCTGGGACATTAACACTAACCTGATCACCTGGTTTAGCCTTAAAATAGGTTACGCTTGCGAGTAAGATGCGGTATCGTTTTTTATTAGCTTCTACAAAATAGTGGCCATTCTCTAATATTAAAGCCCCAACAATTTGTTTTCTTGGAATTGGTCCAATTTGTTTATATAAAAATGAGCCGTCATCAGTAATAGTCAGTTTTAAAATATCTCCTTGGACTAGTTTTGATTTAGAAGCGTAATTGGCTGGAACTGGGTAGGTTTTGCCATCGCTTCCAACCATGTTCTGGCCATCAAAAACTCCTTCTATAACCTTACCTAAAGGCTCGTTGCTAATTATTGGAGCAACTTTCTCATCATCTCCCACTAAACTTACCAATAACTCCGTCGCAGCAGCTAGGTTTGTTTCGGCTTCTCTTATAAGAGTACGTAATCTTTTGATTTGTTTTTCTGGAACCTCAGCCATTTTTCACCTTTTCTTTTATTCTTATAGGTCTGTTTTTTAATTCCTAGTTACTGCTTTACGGTATCACGTTTATAGGGATACGTCAAAAACATATCCACAGCTGTGGATAACAATTTATTTAAACAGATAAAAGTTTGTTATTTTCTAAACTAGTTCGACTGTTGCACCAGCTTCTTCTAAAGTCTTCTGAGCACTTTCAGCATCTTCTTTTTTAGCTTTTTCTAAGATTACTTTTGGCACTCCGTCTACGAGAGCCTTAGCTTCACCTAAACCTAAACCGGTTATGTCTTTGACGGCCTTAATGACTGCTACTTTTTGAGCTCCTGCATCTTTAAGATTTACGTCAAATTCTGATTTTTCTTCTGCGGCAGGGGCGCCTTCAGCTCCACCATTAGCTGGAGCAGCAATTGCTACCGCTGGAGCAGCAGCGCTAACTCCCCAGTATTCTTCTAGAAAATGAACAAATTTGCTAATTTCTAAGGCACTTAATTTATCTAATTCTTTTACTAGGTTTTCAAATTCTTTAGGAACTGTTACTTTTTTCTCTGCTTCTGCCATATTATTTCTCCTTATTAATTAATGTTTTCAGATCTTGCTTTTAAGACGGTTATTAAACCTCTTAAATTACCGTTTAAAACGTTTGCAAAATTATTCATTGGCGCCATTAAGGTTCCAATAAGTATTGACCTTAATTGATCTTTACTGGGCAATTGAGCTAAGTCTTTAACGTCTTCTTTGTTTAATAATTGCCCGTCAATTGTTAGTCCGGCCACAAATTCTATATTATTATTCGTTTTTGAAAAATTAAATAAATCTTGAGCCGAAGCTACTTCGTCATCAGGGTTAAAAGCATAAAGAAGCATGCTATTAAAGGAACTTAAATCTAAATCCTTGAATTTTGGATTATTTTTAAGAGCTGTTTTAAAAAGCCTATTCTTTATAACCTTAATAATAGTGCCGTTATTCTTGGCGTCTTTTCTTAAGGTCTGTAAGGCCTTAACAGATGTGCCCTGATAATTCGCTACAACTGTTAGCTTAGAGTCATCTAAAAGATCTATTACTTCTTTTATAACTGCACTTTTCTTTTCTTTAGTTAGAGCCATATGATCTCCGCGTGGACTTTAAATTTTAATAAAACAAATATCGACCAATTTGTCTGGTTGCCGTCTCTGTTTTATATAAAAAAGAGTTTTACCTTGGCGACATTATTAAGGATAACCCGTCGCTGTCATTGGCAACTTAAATTAATCTTAACAGATTCTAGGTTCTAAATCAAGAAATAACCAGTAAAGTTCCTTCCTTACTTTTAGGGCTAGAAGTGCTTATAATAGTTCCTTTACTTAGATCTTGAGATATTTTTAATGATCTAGCCTGGTATTTACTTGGTATTGGTTTTTCCCTGTGGTCCAATAAACCTTGTTCCAAATCTTCTTGGGAATTCGAAGTGATTGGTACCTTATGTGGAGGTAGTTCAAAAAATCTGAAATTTAATTCTCTATCATTGTTCGGTAAGCCAGGGTTATTTTTTAATTGCCATGAATATTGAATAGCTTGAGCTACGCTAAGAGCTCCGAGGCGCCTGTAGTGTTCTTTTAGTCTTCTATAAACATCGTGTTGAGTAATTCTGTCCAATCCTTCCGTAAAGGTGCTATTTGCGGGTATTAAGCTAAATATTAACGGGTCTGATTGAGACTGATAAGCCGCAACGGTAAGCTCGGTTTCAGAATACTGTTTCATTAGTTCTATGGCTTCATCGTCAACGGTAAAAGATTCCTTGAGTAGTTTAGATCGAATAAATTTAGATAAATAATTGTTATATGACCTTGGGCTGATCATCGGCCTAAAGTCACGACTACGAAATAAAAACTCGGAATCGATAATCGTTTGGGCAATCTCTAAATCTAGCCAATTATTAAAGCTATTCTTAGCTTCATCTCTAGGTACGGTTTTAATATTTTGTTTTAAAGTGTCGTTAAAGCCTTCAACATATTCCGCGTAAGATCCATAACTACTGTCAAACTCATCATTAAGAGCTTCAGTGACAATTGAAGGTTCATTGCCTTCGAGCTTGGGAGGGGAGGTCATTTCTCTTAATTTGCCACTAGACTCTAGTGAGCGAGTTAGTTCAAGCCATGTAGCTCCTAGGAGGGTTGTTTCAATTTCTTGGTGTATCGACATTGTTATTCTTCTAATTTATTTAATTTAGACAATTTGAACTTAGTGTATCTTTCAGCCGCTAGGCGACTTAACTCTGGATCTTCGGCCGTATTTACGAACTTCATTGAAGAAGCCATAAGGGGATGTACTTCATTAACTTTTTCATGCATTTTATTAACTAACTTACGATAACCACTATGTCCTTGAGGGCTTGTCCGTAATTCATGTAAGTGCATAGCTTCCCGGGCGTTATAGGTTATTTTCCAGCGCATTTTATGCCCCAGAAGTGTAGCATATTGGGCTTCTTCATAATAACCGTTTTTCACTAATAGGCTATGCAAATTTAAACTTAAGTCGAAGCATTTATCATACATTTCACTAAGATTGGTTTCGTTTATAATTTCTGGTACATCGTAACCGTATCTTGGGGTTAAGCTTTGCCATTCAAGATCTTCAACAATTCGGTGCCTTTGTAGGTCTCTGAAAATTCCATAATCACAAATTAAATCAAAGGAGTAGTGAATTAATTCTAGGGCTCTACCTGGTTTCTGACGACGATTTAACCTTTCACCAATATAGGTGTTAAATATATTAATTTTCTGATCATAACTTAATTTGTCTAGTTGGTTGTTAATTTCTTCTAGGCTAAGATTACTGTAGGCATAAAGCATATCTCCAATAATGTCGATTTCATTCTTGGGAAAATAGTTAGTTAAAGTTACGTCTTGAAAGTCAACTGTGTCATTTTTAGAATCTAAGTATTTATTTACTATTTTTTTTAACTTTTGAGTATTTTCGCTTCGATAAGCTATAATTGCTCCACCCCTGTCGGGACGATCGGCTCGTTCTAGAAACATGGGTATAATTTTTCGAGCTTCTTTAAGTAAACTCTCAGCAGTCTCTTGGGATTCTATAAGATCATCGCTTCTTAGGTGAATTATTAAATTTTCTAGGGCTTGAGCTGAGGCATAAACCCCAACCGTTGACTTGGTAGCAACCGGCAATAAAGCCCTAGCATAATCACAGGCTTGAGCTTTAGTTGCGCTCATAAAGGCACTATCCCTTTCCTCCTTGGGGACGGTGCTATTTGACCTAATATGTTCGACTAGTTTTTTTACGACAATAGAGTAAGTTTGAAAAATCTTATCCATAGTTTCGACGTATTTTTTAGTAATTGAAGGCTTTAAATTTTTAGGGGTATAGTATTTAAATTTATTATCTTTATCTTTTTGATCATAAAAAATGTATCTTGTGGATTGTTCAAGATAAGCCGCTAATCTACCCCACTCAATCTTTTTAGTTAAAAGATTTGAAGAATCTTCTATTACGAAATGAAGGCCGGTAAGTTGTTGAACTGAATCGTCCCCGTATGCCGTGATGACTTTTTTTAATAAGTTTTCATCCTTACCCTGATCGTTGGCAAATTCATCAAGTAATATTATTCTAAGATCATTATTTCTACGACTTAATCTTGCCATAGATGCCGCAACCGTAACGGGGCTGATTTCGTTATTAAAAACATAAATATGACCTTTTGTATCCGTAATAATTTTAGATAAATAATCATAACCTTCTTGAGTTATTTCAGGAATCAAGCCTTCCTTTTTAGTAATGTAAGGATTCTTTTTGATATCAGGTAAAATTTTTCGGTTTTCGATCACATCTTTAATGGAAACGACTTGATCTTTTTTTTCAAGACTTTGCTTAGTTCTTTGTTTTAGAACTACGGAAACCAATTCCCATATTTTATTAGAAACTTTCTCAATACTTTCATGAGCGTAAACAATGGGTAGATTCCTTTGTTTAGCTTCCCATAAATACCCTGCTCGCATTCTTTCTAGGAAAGAAATTTCTAAATCATCAAATCTTTCGCCTTGATGACGAGTTTTTATTCTTTCTTTTAAAATATTTGGGGGAGCGTCTAGAACTAAACATATGTCCGGTTCGAAGCCGTCAACGGCAAAGTTTATTATATTATTTAGAGCTTGATAATCTTCGATATCGTTTCTGGCATAGTATTGGATCGCTAATGTTGAAAGATAATTTCGGTCAACAATGCAATATATTCCGCTTTCGACCGATTGTTTAATGACTTTTAAGGTTTGGGAACGAGCAGCATTGTAAAGGAGTACTTCAGTTTTAGTGTTAATAGGATAAATTGGATTTTGAGTTATGTTTCTAATAGCTCTAGAAGTTAGGTCGTTAAACGTGCCTGGTTCTCTAAAAATTTTTACATTTAATTTAGCGGCTTTTAACTTCTTTTCAAGTTCTAGAACTTGAGTAGTTTTTCCTGTACCCTCGGGCCCTTCAATTACAATGTATTTGCCCCTAGTCATAAAACATACCCTCGATTTTAATAGGTAAATCTCTTTTATCTAAGTAAGCTCTTGGAATCATCTGGTCGGGTGACCAAGTTTTAATTAAATTATCTAAGTCGGTACCACTTTGATATTTACCGCTAAAGCCATTATCTCGGCCTTCTCCATAGCTC
This sequence comes from Candidatus Saccharimonadota bacterium, assembly GCA_027371845.1. GTDB lineage: Bacteria > Patescibacteriota > Saccharimonadia > Saccharimonadales > UBA4665 > JAJZMH01. The sequence goes on along the minus strand of DAHXLD010000001.1, from coordinate 4,964 downwards.
CCCTCGACTTCACCGGTTTCGTGGAATATGGCTTGACCTATTCGCTCACCAACAGGTAATAAAATGGTTTCACGACTATTTAGATTATAGATTTCTAAAGTTAGACGATTAATGTAACCTGGGTCTACCCATCCTGCGTCAAAACAAACCGCAATGCCATTTCGACCCCAACTAGACCGAGATTTTAATTCATAAGCTCCGGGCGGTTTAATTCCAAAAAATTCATGGGTATGAGCTAAGATTCTTTCTCCGGGTTTAATGGCTATAACTGGATGATCCAAGGGTATGTTTTTAAAAGGTTTCATGCCATTAAGATTAACCCACTTTTGGTGAGAAATAGCCTTAAATGGACCTTCAAAATATCTTTCAACATCTTCTAGATCAAATGGATTATAAATAGAGCGATCATTGAGGCGTTCAATTTGAAAATAATAATAACCTAAAGTTACATCTAGGCTTGCTTGAGATACATGTTTATCTTTAAAGGGACGACAAACTATATGACCATCTTTCAGGTATTGTCTAATTTGAGTGTTGCTTAATACTCCCACTTTTTCCCTCCTAATTTTATTATTGTATTAGAGTTTTATTTCTTTAAGCAAGCATAACCACAATAAAATATCCCCTCAACTTTAGCGGCCATGTTAAAATATATCTTAGAAAATGAAAAAAATTAAACAATTTAGTTTTAAAAATTACAATTTTATTAAAGGCAACTTTGCGATCCGTATTATTGCTTTAGTGGTTTTATTGCATGGTATTTTTATTGTTGTTGGGACGCTTTTAAATCAAATTCTTTTAAAACACTTATTAAGAATTAGTTTTTATTCGATAGATATATCGTTAATGGTAGGACTTACATTAATTTACTTAAGCTTTTTATTGCAGCGCCGCAAGAAAAATGCCTGGTTTTTAACGATAGTAGTCTATGCCATTTATCTAGGCGCTAATCTAGAAAACTATAATGACATAAGATTAAGCTTTCATCATTTAGGATCGTTAATATTAGTTCGTACTATTTTGTTGCCGGTTTTCTTAATAGCTTTACTGTTAATTAATTCAAGCAAATATGTAGTTAAAAGTGACACTCAAAGTTTTCGATCAGCCTTAAAGATTTCAGCTATTGTTATAATTGTTTTATTGCTTTACGGAGTAGCTGGGTATCGTTTGCTAGGCGAAAGTGGTTTTCATCAAAAAATTTCTTTTTTTAGTGCATTTCACTTAACGATTGATCAATTTAATATTACCAATAGTCCTCTTAAGACCTTTGATCAAAAGGCTCGGTTTTTTGTTGATTCTCTTTTTCTAGTCTATTTAGCGGCCCTAGGATATGTATTAATATCTTTTTTTAAACCAATTAAAGATAAGTTCTCTTCCCAAAAGAATTCAAACTTAAGATTTAGGCAACTTTTATGGCTTCAACATGACGCTAGGAGTGAAGACTTTTTTAAAATTTGGCCTCAAGATAAAAGATATTTTTTCGATTCAACCCTTAAGAGTGCCTTGGCCTATCGAGTTAATAGAGGTATTGCTGTTGTTTTAGGTGGTCCTGTTGGTAAAAAAGCTAGATTTAAACAATTAATTAATGAATTTAGTTATGTTTGTTTTGGTAATGACTGGAAGCCTGCCTTTATTCACTGTGAAGACACTTACATGGAGTTATTTAAATTACTAGGTTTTAATTATCAAAAGATTGGTCAAGAAGCTGTCGTTAACATCGATCACTTTATAAAAGATACAATCAAAGATAAGTATTATCGAAATATTTTAAATAGATTTAATAAAGCTAATTATAGCTATAAGATGTTGAGCCCTCCTCACGATCGAGCAGTTTTGAATGAGCTTAAAAGCATATCAGATGATTGGTTAAAACGAGGAGGTCATCTCGAACGAGGCTTTGCGATGGGCTATTTTAGTACGGAATATATGAATTTAACAAAAGTTTTAGTAGCTTACGATCAAAGTAATAAAATTATGGCATTTGTAAATATTATTACTCCTGAGTTTGATAAAGTAGAGGCAACATACGATCTTTTAAGGTTTAAAAAAGACGCTCTTGGAAATGTTAACGATTATTTATTAATCAAATTAATAGAAGAGCTTAAGCATTCAGGTTATAGACGCTTAAATCTGGGATTATGTCCTTTGACTGGGATTAATAAAGATATTAAAAATAAAGAAGAGCGATCTTTAATAGATAACGTTTTAAGTTTTGCTTATGCCAATGGAGACCGCTTTTATTCATTCTCTGGCCTTTACCGATTTAAAAATAAATACCAACCGGAATGGAGAGATCGGTACTTTTTCTTTAAAGGCGGCTTAGGTTCATTTACGAGGATCAATACGGCCTTAATGAACATAATGCGTAAAACGCGGCACTAATTTAGATATTAGAAAGGTCTATTCTAACCGAAGGACCCATCGTGCTGGATGTATAAATTGATTTAATGTAAGTACCTTTTACGGACGCTGGTTTGTTACTTTTGACACTATTTAAGATACTCTCAGCATTTTTTAATAGATCTTCATCCTTAAAGCTCACTTTTCCAATATTTATATGAATAATGCCATTTGAATCTACTCTGTATTCTATTTTACCGGCTTTAGCTTCTTGGCATGCTTTAGCTAAATCGTTGGTAACTGTTCCGCTTTTTGGATTTGGCATTAGTCCTTTTGGTCCAAGAACTTTAGCATACTTGGCTAACTTCGGCATCATAGCGGGGGTAGTGATTAGAACGTCAAAATCGATTATTCCTTTGTCTATTTTTTGAAGAAACTCTGCTCCACCAATTTGATCAGCCTTTAAATCTTTAGGACTTTCGTTATCTTCAATATAGACGGCTACTTTAAGACTTTTACCACTTCCGGCCGGTAAAACAATATTATCTCTGATGTTTTGATCGGCGTGTCGAGGATCAACATTTAAGTTTAAATGCATTTCAATACTGGCATCAAACTTTGTTGTAGAAGAACTCTTAGTTAGCTTTAGGGCCTCATTTAAGGAATATAGTTTTTTATGATCGATGGTTTTATCGACTTCTTTATATTTTTTAGATCGTCTTTCTGATTTTGGTCTAGTTTTCGTGATTACTTTGGTCTTTACTGTATCTTCCTTGTCCCCAGCGGTTTTTTTTCGTTCTTCTTTTTCTAAAAGAACTTCTTTTTCCTTAAGGGCCTTAGGGCTTCTTTTACCAGCTTTAGCGATCGGTTTAGCGGGCTGTTTCTCTATAACTTCGGTAACTTTCTTATTTTCTTTAGCGGCCTTTTTGGCGGGTTCTTTTTTGTCTGTCATCTTTTACTCCTTCTTAGTCCAAGCGATTATTAAAATCTCCTAAAAATTAATTATTATTCTATTTCTACTCCCATGCTTCGAGCTGTTCCCTTAACCATTTGTTTAACAGCCTCAATATCTTCGGTGTTCATGTCCTTAGCTTTTGCGGTGGCTATTTCGGTTAAGTCTTGATCACTTAGTTTCTTGGAAACTTTTTCACTGTTGGGACGTCCAGATCCTTTATTGATACCAAGCTTAGATTTGATTAAATCGTCGGTAGGAGGTCCCACCACCCTAAACTTCATACTTCGATCGTCGAATATTTGAATATGAGCCGTTATGTCTTTACCCATCATGTCTTTAGTTTGTTCGTTAAAGGGAGTTACGAAGTCCATCATATTGACGCCGTATTGCCCTAAGGTGCTACCAACGGGTGGACCGGCACTTGCTTGCCCGGCTTTAATCTTTAATTTTAAATTTGCTTTTACTTTCTTTTCTGCCATATTTAACTCCTATACTCTTTTAACCTGTAAACTATCCAATTCAATGGGTGTTTCTCGACCAAACATTGATACTAGAACTTTTAATTTGCCCTTCTGAAGGTCAATATCGTTTATTGTTCCATCAAAGCCTTTAAATGGTCCATCAATAATATTAACTACTTCACCTGGCTTATAATCTATTTTATGCTTAGGTTGTTCTAGACCCATTCTTTTCTGAATCTTCTCGATTTCTTCATTTTCAACTGGGCTTGGTTCACTTCCACTTCCTACAAATCCGGTAACTGAAGGAGTATTTCGAACAATATACCATGCGTCGTCGGATAATTTCATTAACACTAGGACGTAACCCTGAAAAATCTTTTTTTCAACTACTCTTCTTTTACCATTTTTAATTTCTATCATTTTTTCTTTTGGCACTAGAACCTCAAAAATTTTATCTTTCATATTTAAGGTATCAGTTCTTTGTCTGATGCTTTCAGCTACTTTTTCTTCATATCCGCTATAAGTATGAATGGCGTACCATTTTTTGGTAGTATCATGATGCTTAGTTTGAGCCATATTTTCTCCTTCTTAATTACTTCAATAAAATTATTTTAAATATCTTGCCAAGTCCTAGATCAACTAAAGCTACAGCTGCTCCGAAAACGACAGCAAATATTATGACAGCGTATGTTAACTTTAAGCTATCTCCAAATTTCGGCCAAGAAACATCTTTTAGCTCTTTAAAACTGTTTCGAACATAACGGGGGTAGATAATCAAGCTGATTAAGTATAGGATTTTAAATAGAGGTTTTAGAACTTTTATTCTGGTAAGCTTTTGAAAAAGATCGATTACTTTTTTAAAAAGATTTTTAACTCTTGAGTCTTTAACCGGCTTTAGATCATTTTTTTGAGTTATTTTTTCTCTAAAGCTAATTGGATCCTTAAGCCTTCTTTTTTTGGGAATGCTATTGTTGGCCAATGTATTTACTCCTTATATTAAAAAATCCTACATAATTGTAGGAATCTATTTGTCAATTCTAACAGTTTAAATAAAACTAATCAAGGGTTTCGCATCAGATACTAAAAAGTGTTACCCAAATTTCTCGGTTAGATAGTAATTAGTGTTACCATAATTCTCACTATGAAAAGAACTATGAAACACGCTATCATTAAGGAACAATTGCCAACCTATCTAAAGGCAGATAAGA
>DAHXLD010000007.1 GCA_027371845.1 Candidatus Saccharimonadota bacterium | reverse complement strand
ATTATCTTAGCCCTGAAGTAGAATCCATAACGCTTAATTATTCGCCCGATAGTAGCAGCAGAGTAGCCAATACCATAATCTCTAATTACTATCCTAGCTAGTTTCTTGGCAGAGAGATAAGGATAGTCGGTCCTAAGTTTACGGATCAAAGATACAAAACTAAAGTCATAGATAGTGGAACGTAGCTTATGAGGTCTACGACTGAGATTCTCTAAAGATTTTAAGTACTTAGGATTATATCTTCCATACCATTTATAGAAGTAACTTCTAGATATTCCATAGTGACGACAAGCCAGGGATATGTTGTGACAATTTAAGTAGTAATCTATTATCTGAAGCCTGTGTTTAGCCTCTCTACTTAAACTTACTGAGCGTAAGTTGTTGCCTCTTGGTAATATATATGTGTAGATCGTAGATGATCCGATGTGGTTAGACATTTTGTCTGTCCTCCTTGTTTTTAAGTTAGTTTACATAACCTATTCTACAAGTTAGGATTGTCTACGATCTATTTGAGTACCTCCAGCTTTGTTTCTATTTTGTTTTTATAATTTTATCGACAATACCATAGTCAAGAGCTTCTTTCGATGTTAGCCACTTATCTCTTTCCATGTCGTGATGAATTGTTTTAATGTCTTTGCCGGTGTTTTTGGCCATTATATCTTCTAAAAGTCTTTTGAGTCTTAAGGCTTCTTTTAAGTCTATCTCCTGATCGGTAACTTTTCCTCTGGTACCAGAAGACGGCTGATGAATCATTATAGTTGCATTAGGTAAAACAAATCTTTTTCCTTTGGTTCCAGAGCTTAATAGGAAAGCAGCGGCCGACGCTTGTACGCCGATTCCAACAGTCTCTATTTCATTAGATAGATATTGCATTGTATCGTAAATTGCTAAAGCATCGTAAATAGTTCCACCGGGACTGTTTATATAGAATTTAATATCTTTTTTGGGGTCTTCGGCATTTAAGAATAACAGCTGAGCAACAACAATATTAGCACTAGCTTGATTTATTTCGGTCCCAAGAAAAACAATACGATCTTTTAAAAGCTTTGAATAGATATCGTAAGCTCTTTCATAGCGACCTTCAGACTCTATTACGGTTGGCACTAAAACTTGATTCTTAATATTCATAATTAAAATTTTAAACAATTAGCACTCAACTGTCAAGAGTGCTAGTTATTTTTAATTATATCTTTAACTTTGTTAAGTGTTTTTGTTGAAAGTAATTGAGCCTTAAAAGAATTTCTATTTTTAGGATCATTTATTTCTTCGATCGTTTTAAGATCTTGATAGTGTTTTTTTAAGTCTTCAATATATTGATTAAGTTCTTCCTCGCTTATTTCTATATCTTCTTTTTTAGCAATCTCACCTATTGCTAATCCGCTCTTAATTCTAAGCTTGGCAAAATCTTTTAACTTAGTGTCATAGCTCTCTTCGGTATCGTTTATGGATTTTAAGTATTCTTGCCAAGTTTGACCTCTTGCGACTACTTTTTGACGATCTTCATCTTTCATAATTTGATATTCTGACTCTATTACTGAATCTGGAAGATTAACGTCTATTTTTTCAGAAAGTTTAAGTAGTAATTGTTCTTCATATTGTCTGGTTTTAATATTATCTTTTTCTTTTTGAAGTTGAGTTTTAAGTTCTTTTTTAAACTCCTCAATAGTTTTAAATGGTCCGTAGCTTTCTATAAAACTAAGGTCTAGCTTTGGTTCTTGGGCTTCTTTTACGGCGTTAACCTTGACTTCAAAATTAACTTTTTTAGACTTAAAATCGTCAACATGATAATCTTCTGGGAAGGTTATAATAAAACTTTTAGTTTGGTCTTTTTTTAATCCGACAAGTTTTTCTTCAAAACCAGGTATAAATGTTTTTGAACCGATTACTATATTAAAATTAGTTGAAGTAGCTTCCGGAATTACTTCCTTATTCTTAGGATCTGTGCCTTTAAAATCAATATTTAATTGATCGCTTAACTTAGAGGCTCTATTAACCTCGTTATATTTTATGCCTCTTTTGAGTATCTCAGCTATAGAATCTTTAAGCTCTTTATCGGTAACTTTTTCAAGTTTTATATCAATCTTTATATTCTTATAATCTTTTAATTTAATTTGTCCAATGATTTCAACTTCTACTTTAAATTCAACCTGACTAAAAGGAACGAATTTATTAATAGTAATTTTAGGATCACTTGCAACCCTTAGTTTTAAATCATTTACAACAATTGGGTAGTGATAACTAAAAGCCTCATTAATAACTTCATTTTGAAGGGTATTTTGATCTAAATGTTTTTCGATTAAATCAATAGGGGCTTTGTTTGGTCGAAATCCTGGGATTTTAACACTATGTTTAAATTTATTTAAAGCCTTAATTTTAAAATCTTTTAAATCTTCTTCGTTTAACAAAAACTCAAAAGTAGCTTTAGTTTTTTCGATAACTTGATTTGAAATTTTCATACAATTTTAAACTTTAACACAGTTATATTTATTTTAAAAGTAATTCAAACAAGATTAATCCTGAAGCAATAAACCAGATTACTTCAACTATTGCTCCAATTGGTTTTTCAAACCACTGGATAAAAGCGCTAAAACGATAAATAATTCCAGGTTTAAATACTTTATTTTTGTTAACTAATATAAATCTTTTTAGATTAACAAGATCGGGCGAGGTAGCTATAAAAGCACACAAGATTACTATTAAATAAGAACGGGTATTAATTAAAAATATTATTAAAGCTAGTATTATACAGGCTGATATATCTAAGGAAAGAAAAATTTTAAAGCCTTTAGATCTAATAAACTTATCATTGTCTTTTGTTATACCAAAATGTGGAAGACTATCTAAAAAATAATGCGAAATAAAGGCAATAGGAATAGCTAAAAATGGATTTGTAATAGTTAATCCAATAATAGCTCCGGTTAAGGCATGATTTATAGCTGTCACTTATTTATAATGGCGATAATTTCATCAATTGTTAATTTTTCTTGGGTTGAACTTAAAAGATCTTTAAAAGTAATTTGGTTTGACTCAAGTTCTGATTCACCAACAACCAATACATATCTGAGAGATTCTTTTAAAGCCCATTTAATTTTTTGACCTAACTTATTATTAGAAAAATTTACAACCGTATTTATATCATTATCTCTTAATTTGTCGAAAATTAGAGTAGCTTGATCGTAAAGATCATCTATCAGAAGTACTCCTACAGTTTGATGATTAGTTAATTTAGGTAATAAATTATGACTTTTTAGAAAGTTATAGAAACTACTATCCCCTAAGCCAAAACCTACAATTGCTAAAGGATCTTCACCCAGTTGCTCTATTAAGTGATCGTACCGTCCACCGCCCATAATGGATCGATTATTTGAGGGGTCATTATCGCTTACCTCGAAAACTATATCGGTGTAGTAATCAAATCCACGAATGATAGATGTATCTAAAACTAAATTTGTTAATTTTAAACTAGAGAGTATTTGAGTTAACTTTTTATAGCTATCATTATTCTTAAATTGATCCGGTATCTTATTAATATCTTTGATGCTTAAAAAGTTATTAAGAGTGTTTATTTTATCTGGGGAGTCAATAAATTGTTTTAATTCTTCCCTAAAAGTATCCAAATCTATTTTATCTTTTTTGTCTATAATCCTAAATATTTCAAAATAATTGTCTTTTGATATGTTTAGATCGTTTAGTATAAATTCAATTAATTTTCGACTATTTATTCGTATTGTATAATCTGAAGTAGATGCTTTGAACTTATTGAAAATATAGCCAACTAATTTAATCAATTCTATTTCGGCCAGAACCGATTCCTCTCCAAAAAAATCGATATTTAATTGCCAGTGTTCTCTAAATCGACTATTCTGAGGTCTTTCATATCTTAATAGATTTGGTAGACTATACCACCTTAAGGGATAGTTTAAGCTTTTTCGTTTAGCGGCAACCATTCTTGCGACTGAAGGAGTCATTTCAGGACGAATTACAACTTTACGATTTCCTCTATCAATAAAAGAGTATGTTTGGTGGTCAATTATTTCTTTACTACTTTTAGATAAGTAAAGCTCCTCACTTTCTATAATTGGAGCATTATACTGTTTATATCCGAACAATTCGACAACCTCTTTTAAATTATTAAAAATATAATTAAAGATTTGTTGGTCTTCTGGATAAAAATCTCTCATACCCTTATATGGATTAAGATTTAGTTTCATATTTAAAGTTTATCTAAGATTATTCTAAAAACAAAACTTACTTTTTTTTAAAAAAAACATTTTCTTCAATTAATTAAAAACTTCAAGATAACTAATGGGGTTTATAGCTAAGTTCAATATTTGGTGAGCCCACTGAATTGTAGCTGGTACCAGATCAATGCAAGCTTGAACCTAATGTACGGGAAATTACATAAGTTTAATATGAAGTATTATCATAAAGACTTGCAATGAATATCCGGTCTAGAAAATGTTATCTATACACCTGATCATGACTGCCGATATCAAGAAATACAATTATATCTTCAAGCTCAACATAGATAACTCGAATATCGCCCGTAACAGAAAAAGATCGTTTACCTGCAAGCTTGCCCGTCAAAGCATGGTCATGCAAAAGATAGCCGAATTCACCGGTAATAAACAAGAAAAGCCGTTCTTGAAACTGATTTTTCAGTTTCTTATTTGGGCTAATCCGTTGTTTGAAATGTTTTTCGAACGTTTTATCACGTTTGATTAGCTTCATGACTACAAGTCTTTCATAAAGTCTTCGACGCTATTAAACGGACCGCTTAGACCAATCCCCTTTCTGGCATTTTCAGCGGCTTTATTAAGATAAATTGCCGCTTCATCACTTGGCTGTCCCCAATCATCCACATTAAGATCAATTCGACGACCATCAACGGTGGCTTTAATAAGTACCCTGAGATAAGCTTGCGCCGAATCAAAACCAAGCTGTTTTGCTTGAGCGACAAATCTTTTACGTACAGTTGGCTCTAATGGAACATGGATTGTAGATGTATTACTCATTATATTGATGAGTATATCAAAAAGTAATAATTGTGTCCAAACTTACATCACATATATTAGCTGAAAAAGATTCTAGTCAATGAGATGTATTAGAACTGTTTAACATAACAAAAAGAGTAGCTCAACTAAAACACTCTTTTGCCTTATTCTCTAAAATGGTGCGCGAGAGAGGACTTGAACCTCCATGCCGTAAGGCACATGCTCCTAAGGCATGCGTGTCTACCATTCCACCACTCGCGCAAAGAAAGACCTTTTTATATTATATGTAGATAATAAAATATACAAAAGTATAATTATTGATCTTTAGCTTGATTATAGGCTTCTAACCAAACAGTTGTAACAGAATTGATTATAATAGGGATAAGCTCTTCTTTAACTTTATGACTTAATTTAACCGTCCAACCCTTAGCATAGAATTCATCATAAATATTTAAATTAACGACCTTTTTGGCTACTTTTCTAAACCAAATACTTAATGAAGTCTCGGTTAAGCTACTAATAAAGTCTTTAGTCGGCATGATATCGTTAAAAGTAAGTGGTGCAATTATAGTAGCTACTCCTAGTTCAAAGGCAGCATGAGTTGTAAATAAGCCCTTAGGACCCCACATTTTCCAGTTGTTTTTTAGAACTTCACCACCAGTTTCACCGTTCATAATCAATTTCTTTTTAATGGAATCTCTAGTCTCGTTACTTTCTCCGTTTCGTAGCTTACTCAGTTCCTCGGTATAGGGAAAGTGGTGTGCTGGCGTAAGACCGTCAACAATGGCATGGGCTAACCAAGCCGCTTCAAAGGCTGATCTTGTTTCATTCTTTTCTTTTAAAGACCTAACTAGTTCTTTAAAATGATTATCTATCGAGTCAAGTAAAACGGTGTCTTTGTTGTCTTCGGGTTTAATAAAATGCCAGGGTTCATCTCTAGAAGGGCTCTTTCTTTTTATGCCATCAGGACCATTATTCCCTTCAAAGTGTAAAATATCTTTAATAGCTGGAAATTCACAATCCGGAAGAATTAATTCAAGATGTTTACGAGCAATCCGATCTATTTTTTGGTGAGCACCTATTATAGAACCAGATATTTTTGTGAATGTTGTACCAGAATACATATTATATAAGATTAGTCTAAATTAACGATTTTTCTAAGATTGTTTACTTTTTCGAGTAACGACTTATATTGTAGCAGATTATTTGGGTTATTCATAAACATTTCTACGGCTTTATGGGCTAAACTTATTAATGAATTATTATAAAAATCAACAAGTCTTAGGTCCAATATACCGTGTTGTAAGTTACCATATATAGCCCCTGGGCCCCTAATCTTAAGGTCTAGTTCGGCTAATTCAAAGCCATTATTGGTAGACTTTAAGGCTTCTAGTCGTCGAGATGGGATTTTGTTGTCATCATACAAAAGGTAACAAAAGCCGTCTAAATGACCTCGACCAATTCGGCCTCTTAATTGATGAAGCTGAGCCAGACCGAAGCTATCACTTGAATAAATAACTATAATAGTAGCGTTAGGAATATCTATTCCAACTTCAATAACTGTCGTAGATACTAAAATATCAATCTTTTTATTTAAATAGTCTTCTATTTTTTGATTTTTAACGTCACTTTTTAGCTTGCCGTGTAAATAATCTATCTTAAAATCCTTAAATAGTTTGGTAGTTTCGTTTAAAACGTTTTCTAAGGAATCATCTTGATCTATTTTAGAATTGATTTTTGGAACTACCACAAACATTTGTTGACCCTTAACAAGAAGTTTTTTAATGTTTTCGACGTTTCTCAAATACTCACTTTTGGAGTTTATATAAGTATGAATAATAGTGTCTTGTTTGGGCTTAGTCTTAATGACAGATATTTTTAATTCTTTAAATAAAGTTAAAGCTAAACTTCGAGGTATTGGAGTGGCGCTTAAGGATAATAGGTGTGGTAAATAATTAGCTTTTTGTTTTAATAATTTTCTTTGATTTACTCCAAACCGATGTTGTTCATCGACGCAAACAAAAGCTAAATTTGTAAATTCTAATTTTGAGTTTAATAAAGCGTGAGTACCAATAACTATTAAGGGTTGGTTAGATTTTAAGGCCTCCATGAGGTCTTTTCTGTCTTTATTTGAGGTTGAGGAAGACAATAAGTAGACGTTCTTAGTATAGTGTTTATACAGTTTATTAATATTTATATAATGTTGCTTGGCTAATATTTCAGTTGGAGCCATTAAAGCCGTTTGATAACCTTTATTTATTAAAAGCAAAGCTATCATAGCAGCAATAACCGTTTTTCCGCTTCCAACGTCTCCTTCAACTAATCTATTCATGGGTCTATGCTTATTTAAATCTTTCATTATTTGCCAAATAACCTGACGCTGATCATCCGTTAATTTAAAAGGTAGCGTCTCAACAAAGTCTTTAGCAAGAGTTATATTTAAATCTATTTTTAAACTTCGGGTTTGATCTATTTCTCTAGCATTCAGTTCGGCTGAAAGAATAAGATCAAATATTGAATTAAAAGCTAGCCTATTTTTAGCAAGTTCGACACTATCAGAAGAACTTGGAAAGTGTATTTCTTTCAAGGCGACAGAGTGTTTCATAAGACCTAAATCTTTAAAAATACTTTTGGGGTAAATATCTTCGTACGAATTGCTAAGCTCTATGCAATTTGATAAAGCTTTGCGAATATCTTTGGAGTTTAAATTTTTGGTTTCTTTATATATGGGTAAAATACGAGCTGTGTTAATTGGATTTGGATTAACTTTTTCAATACTAGGATTAATTATTGAAAAATGATTATAACTTAACTCATAGTTTCCAACTAAATAATACTCGTGATTTAATTCTATGCTTGATGCACGATAAGACTGGTTAAACCAAATTACTAGAATTGATCCGGTAGAATCAGAAGCTATAGCTTCGGTAAGTGTTCGACTTCTAGAGATATACTTAGTTTTAGGGGTCCTAAATTTA
>DAHXLD010000002.1 GCA_027371845.1 Candidatus Saccharimonadota bacterium | reverse complement strand
ATTGCTCCGTCAGGCTTTCGCCCATTGCGGAAAATTCCCCACTGCTGCCTCCCGTAGGAGTCTGGACCGTGTCTCAGTTCCAGTGTGTCTGATCGTCCTCTCAAACCAGATACTGATCGTCGCCTTGGTAAGCCATTACCTTACCAACAAGCTAATCAGCCGCAAGCTTCTCTCTAGGCGGAAAATTCCATTTCACTCGGAAGCATATGGGGTATTAGCAACCGTTTCCAGTTGTTGTCCCCCTCCTAGAGGCAAATTCTTACGTGTTACTCACCCGTCCGCCACTTGAATTAAAAACTCTCGTACGACTTGCATGTGTAAAGCATACCGCCAGCGTTCATCCTGAGCCAGGATCAAACTCTCTTGAAATTTCCATGAATTTAGTTTTTTAACTTCTTGAAAAGTCTGTTTCTAAAGTTGACTAATAGATTACTAATGAATGCAAATAAAAAAGATTTATCTTCACCTTAATACAGGAAACTTAGAAAAATACTTTAACGGTTAGAGAGTTCAGGAACCAATCTAAAATAGTAAATAGTAAATAGTATCCAATATCTGATTGAGAATTTTAAGAAATATATTAAATATTTCTTAAAATTGATTCTACCAAATCAAAATTATCAGGAAAGAAATTTCCTTTTGATAATATTTCAGTCGATATGAAATCATTAATATTATTAGTTTGACCTATTAGATGTTGGTTTTTCAAAAATTGAACCAGATCCTGATTAATAATCCTATCAGGCAAAAGTTTAATACCTAATTCTTTATAAGCTTTTTGCATATACTCTAAAATATCAGGTCTTTCAGAATACCAAAATTCTCGGATCTCATTTGGAATTGGATGGCGATACCATGGAATTGGTAAATAATGAAAAACTAATACATCTTTGATTTCTTGGTTAATCAATAATTTCGTTTCTTCTCCTTCACTCGGTAAAAATGGCATAGTAAATACTAAATGATTTAAGCTATCCCCTATTGCACCAATTATTCCTAAAAAAATAGTTCCAGTGACATTCACTCCAAGTATTGAAGGGAGAATTCCTTGAAGAACATCTTCTGTCCAGTCTACAGCAGCAGCAAGATAACACCATGGAATTGTGAAAGGATTAATATAAATAAGCCATGATATAGCAATCCGTAATACTACCATTTGAGTATAAATTACAAGGCCTATAAATAAAACTTCTCGAATAACTTCTAAAACAGTAATATCTAAACAAATATTGAAACGAACTTGAATGAATTCTGATAGCCAATCCGGTAAGAAAAAAATATTTTTATAGTTTTCGATATAAAAATTATAAAATCCTTCTTCTTTCGTTTCATAGATATATCTTGGAATTGGATCTAGTTTCGGTGTAGGCCCAAATATCATTTCAAACAATGTTTCTGGAGTTTGGACTGGAGGCCAATATGTTTTATGCCTTGGAAGGCTCTCCAGAAATTGAACTCTAGCGTATACAGAATTCGGAAGCTCATATATCGTTGGCATACCAGGATTTTCTGGATATCCAAAAGATTCAGCTATTTTTTTAAAGAAATTACCTACTATTTCATAAATAGCAGTTCGAACCGGACTAAATTTATCATCTAAACTCATTAGAAATAATCTTACTGAATAATTTTAAAAATTTTAAAAACTCTTAGTTTCAAAGAAAAGAAGTTTGCCTATAGAATCTTTTCTTGTCAATGGATTTCTTATTCTTTTATCTTCTATTTTATCGGAAACTTATATTTTATCTTAAAGTTTTTCTTGGAAAGCTCGGGATAGTAGGATTTGAACCTACGACCCCCTGCTCCCAAAGCAGGTGCTCTACCAAACTGAGCTATATCCCGACTCTAATCTATTAATTTACTAAATTTTTATTCCTTAGACAAGGGTTTATTTTTATCTTATCTCTCTCTATTAAATAGAGAGAGAAAGATTTCTAAAATTTTAAGCAAATTTACCTGCTGTTGAAGCAATCACAAATGCTGCATATGTTAAAATATAACCAACAGCAAAGTGTACTAAACCAACTAAACGTGCTTGTACGATTGACAGAGCTACTGGTTTATCACGCCAACGAATTAAATTCGCAAGAGGCGTACGTTCATGAGCCCAGACTAATGTTTCGATTAGTTCTTGCCAATACCCACGCCATGAAATTAAAAACATAAAACCTGTTGCCCAAATTAAATGTGCAAATAAGAACATCCATGCCCAAACAGATAAATTATTCATACCAAATGGGTTATAACCATTAATTAATGGTGATGAGTTTAACCATAGGTAATCTCGTAACCAACCCATAATGTAATTTGATGATTCATCAAATTGACCTGGGTTCCCACCCCAAATTGTCATATGTTTCCAATGCCAATAGAATGTTACCCAACCAATTGTATTTAACATCCAGAACATTGCTAAGTAAAAAG
>DAHXLD010000016.1 GCA_027371845.1 Candidatus Saccharimonadota bacterium | reverse complement strand
ACTGGAATAGGACTATACCCTTCCAGTCTAAGATAAAAACACTAACTACATATATCGACTACTACAACACAAGAAGAGTACACTTGAAGCTACAGTTTAGGACACCTCAACAAATGTTGCAAAGCTCCTGAGTTCTATACGATAGTTGTAAAAGAATAGACAATTTTATTATAACCGAAGTCTCTCTAGGGGATCTCTAGGATTATTCTGAATCGTTTCAATTAGACTAATAACTCTTAAAACTGACCCTATCCTTGTACTATTCTGACCTAAATAATTAGTTGATTTATATCTAGAATTAGTTATTAATCTGGGGTTTACTATTTCTTCGCTTTCATCATAAATTCTTTGATCAAATTCAACATAATACAATTCGTTTCCAGTAAACTCAGGTTCAATAATAGTCAAACCGCTAAAAATTCCAAATCTACAAGAGTTAATTCTACTTCTATTAATTTCGTTAATATCCAAGTAAGTTCCTAGGGTATCTTTTTGGATTTTTACGAATATAGAGTTATACTCTTGACCTGTATCTAAATCTCCTAAAAACTCTCCACCCCGTAACCTAGTTGAAATATGTCCAACTTTCTTAATCACATCAAAATCTTCGATACGGGCATATCGATTAGGATTACTTGTTAACGGACGCTTAGCTTTATCTTCAAAATTCTGACTCATTAGTTCAATTATACAAATAAAGTTAATAAAATATATTTAAATTTAAGTTTATTGACTAAATAGCTATTTTTTAGATTCTTTACTAAGAATCCATTGAACTGAATGACTTATTTTTTTATCAATAAATCTTTAAAAAAGGGTTTACTATAGAATATTATTACAATAAACAATCATCTAACCATTAGTATAAGAGCTGGGTGCCGTTAGGGCCCCTACATTACCAATACTTTTAATAGTAAAGACATAACTTAAGTTCGCACCAACTAAAGAAGTATTAATTGCAGCACCAATATTATATTCAAGTATTGCCTTATTATTATTTGCTAGACAAGCAGAGGCTAAAGCCTTAACCTGTTTATACTGAGGAACTTCAATTTCATAAATCGTTCCATTTTCACCGGCGTAATTACAGCTACCGTCTGTAACTAGCTTAGAATCAGCAACTTTAAGCATACCCAAGAATCCTTTGGCAGCTCCAATGTATACGGACGACTGATAATTATTAGATCCTTCAACTTGTCGATACCACTTACCTCCAAGGTTAGTATAAATATAGCCATTAATATGTTCTTCTTGAAATGGAGAGGTTAAAGACCAATTTGAGCTATCATACACAGATCCATTAAAGGGCTCAGAATTATCGAGTGAACTAAAAGTATAGTTGGTGATTGAAGTGAGTTCTGAAACAGTAAAAAGGGAATTGGTTGATGCTGCAGTACTACCCGTACTGGAAGCTATTTTTAATACTATAGAATGTTTTGACGTATTTTTATTATTAATTACAAAAAACAAGACAGTAACTAATGCTATTACGCCTAAAGTAACTATAATTATAAATTTAATGCTTTTCATTTATATAATAAATATTATTTCTGTTACTATATCACATTTATTAACATGTTCCAGTATTATGACATAAAATGCCATCATTTAAATAAATAGCAGTTATTTTTTAGTTGCAGTTGATCTATTATCTAGTATCCATTGTACAGAAGGGCTCACTTTTTTATCTTTACGATGAACGCATCCTATCCAGCAACAAGGTCGACGTTTTCCCTTAAGTAGTTCCGAAACAGTCCTTTGAATGTGATTTTTACGAGTATCCTCCTGTTTAACAGATATATTCCAACAGATCCATTCGTTTCTTGCTAAGGGCGTTAAGCCGCGCCATATTATGATAGCTTGACTCTTATCTTCTAAGGCCTTTTTTAGATCATTGGGAATTTTA
Organism: Candidatus Saccharimonadota bacterium; assembly: GCA_027371845.1. Lineage (GTDB taxonomy): Bacteria > Patescibacteriota > Saccharimonadia > Saccharimonadales > UBA4665 > JAJZMH01. The sequence goes on along the minus strand of DAHXLD010000016.1, from coordinate 27,359 downwards.
TGAGCCGTGCCGTTAACATTACTATTCATAATTTAAGGTTTTTTAAATCTTTGCCTAATATTATTTTACTCTATACATTAAAAACTAAATTAATAAAGATTTAATCTAATGATGATGTTTTAAGCTATGTTCAGACTTGGCCATCATTTTTAACATCATTAATCCATTAGTCTTAATAAATCTAATAATTAATAATCCTGCAAAAATTAAGAATACGATATTAAACACAGTCGTATAATTAAATGAAATAGTGGCCGTTAGCAGATTGGTTTTATGAAGTTTAGGTGTAAGACGAAATAGCCCAAACAACGCTTCAATTATATAACCAGCTAAAACCATTGAAATATAAAAAGTTATTAATAAAAATGCCGTCATTTTAAGTCCATAATACTTTTTATAAATAAGAAGTATTGGAATAACTAATAAGTCGGCAAAGATAAAGCTAATTACTCCGCCAAAACTAATTCCACTATTCCACAAAACTACCGCTAGGGGTATATTTCCAACAGAACATACAAAACTAAATATGGCTATAATTGGACCAACAACTGGGCCCCAAAGATTAGCGAGTAACGAATGTTTTATTAAAAAGAAAGATTGCCAAAAAGAATTTGGGACCCAGGCTGCTAGCGCTCCGGCAATTAACAATCCTATAGCTATATCAATCCATACGGAAGCAATATCCATTATAAAAAAGTGGCTAATAGCAGTTACCCCGTTAGCGGAGAATATTTTTTTAAAAATTCCTTCCTTTCCTTTAATCGACATGTCCATATTGGCATGACCTTCCATTCGTCCGTTTAGCCCTTTGTTGGTTTGATCTTGAGCTTTAGATACTAGCTTCTTTGTTAAGAACCTATGGAACAGAAGCATTAAGAGAACTATCATTATAGGTCCCCCAATAAACTCTGCTAGAGTAAATTGCCAGCCCAGCAATAAAAGCATTATTATACCAAGCTCGATTACTAGGTTAGTACTAGCCATTTCAAATGCCATAGCTGCACTAAAGTTACCACCTTTACGAAATATTGATCGAGCCAAGGCTACGGCCGCGTAAGAACAAGAACTAGATGCGGCACCTAGTAAACTTGCTTTAGTAATTGTTTTGATTGAATCATTCGGAAATAATTTAGTCATTTGACGATGCGAAACAACAGCCTGAATGACGGCCGACAATCCAAATCCTAATATTAAGGGCCAAAGTATTTGCCAACCCATCATTGAAGATATTTTTAATGCGTGTAATATAAACATTTTTTCCCACTAATCTTTTATAGCTAGTTATTAAACCTATCATTGTTAATTTTAACTAGTACTACTTGGGAACTTGAAAAGATCTTATTAAATGCCATAGCTGAGAATATTCCTTAATAAGCTATTGCAACTATTAAACATAAACTAATTATGACACATTGCTTTTTAAAATAATTCTAAGTCGTATTTCTAAAATTTATTATATTTAGATTATTGATGTCTTGAGAAGTTGGTATGGTAGCCATTTGTTGTTCAAAGTCTCTTTGATAAGTTGATTGTATTTTATCAGCTCGCCAACTGCCAGCTATTGCAAATCCTAATGCCACTAATCCTAAGCCTGTTCGGATGATTGGATTAGATGTTTCAGCAGTCGCTACAATTGCTGTTCCGGCTATAGCTTTTTCCGTCATAGCTAGCTTACCTTCAACATCGGGTGTAATAATTAGCTTTTCACCCCTAGGGTTGGCTTTAGTAGTTGTAGCAGCTCGGTAGGCTCGATCGGCGCTATATGCCCAGAGAGCTTTTTTAGCTTCTTGGGCAACAATTATACCAGCTGCAAATTTTGCTAGTCTGCTAGTTTTTTTACTAATAAACGTACCTAAAACTATTTCTCCTATAGCCAAAGTGTCGGCAATGGGGTCTTCACGGATACCGTGTTTTGAAACTCCTAAACCCGAATCGGGCCAGTGCTTGCTTATAAAACGGGCAACATTACCTTCGGCATCACTTGCAATAGTTGGTATTAGGCTTGCTGTTGCTCCACGTTTACCCTTAATAATCATATACATATTACTAAGACCAAACACGGTTGGTCGAAGCCAAGTCATTACATTGGCTGGCGTTAATTTACGATCTGATGGAGTGATTGATTCGGGGTCTATAAGAGCGTGCTGACTTCCATTCACAAGCCGCCGTAAGGGGTAATCCATTTGCTAATTATAAAATAACAAATTGAATCTGTAAATATTTTCGTATTAACTCGCCAGCTTTCCAACATAAAAGTAGGCGTCCTAAACCGTAGTCAACACTAAATAATTACAAGAAAGGAGCCTACTATGGCTTATTCTACCAATCCTAATCTACCTAAACTTAGAGCTTTAGCATTAAAACCACTAATTAAAGAATAGGGTGATAGCTAATAATGCAAAGTCCATAGATCAACTATCTACACATGGAAACACAAATGGTTAAAGTTAAATGAAAATCAACAACTAGTAAACTACAACCGTCTAACTAGATTATCTGGTAAAAAAAGTTTTAGATTAGGTTCTTGTAGTTTGGGGTTGGGCATTAATTTGGATGCAATTTGAAAAGATACTCTAAAAACAATTTGATAATGGAACTCTGACACTTCATAAGTTATTTAAAAGTATGTTAATATTTATTTGAAATAAGATTTTTTAATGGATCAAAATAATACTCAAACTAGCCCAACACAAAACAATCAAGATGAAAAATTAATTTTTGAGTCTGGCATTTTCTGGAAAAAGAGCAAATGGAATGCTACTGAAACCGTTCCAGTGGTATTAAAATTTACAAATAAATCATTATCGATGATGGATAGAGATGGAAATTTAGTATTTAATTTAGCACCTAGTGAATTTACCTTCAAATTAACCAGATTAGGAAATTTTTATATAATAACTAAGGACACAACATATAACTTCGTTGGTATTGGAAGTATAATATCTTCCACTTTTTCGGATAAACAGTTAGAAGAATTAAGAAAAAACATAGACTATAACCCGTATAAGGACAAGAAGGTTAAATCACACTACTGGTACCAAAATACAAACGTTTATGGCGCACCTGAATTTGACATAATAAACGAATACCCAAGTTTGAAGTATTTAAAGAAAAATCCTAAATTATGGAATAATGTTTTTAGATCTAATGGAGTCAAAGTTATAGGTAAAAATACCAGTATCACATTGTTAGTCACGTTACCAATATTGATCATACTGGGTTTTTTTGCGTTAGTATTTGTGTCCATGGTTATTTATTTTGCTATTTCTGGCAAAACACATTAATTGTTAATGGATAACAATTTTTTGATTGGACATTTTATTAATTTTTGAAGAGAAGCTATCTAGATAAAAAATTTTAATACGACACTCTAGATTACATAGACCTAATGACAATGCCCACATTGAAAGATTTACCGATCTGTACAAGAAGAATGTCACCCTCCCAATATAATGAACACACTGTCCTTAGCTAAATCAGCATAATTAATTAAGTAATCCAAGGAGATATTATATGCCAGGTAACTTTAGGGTTAATGAGGCTAGGTGGTGGCGCAACACTATTAGCAGTTATTAGATCCTGGGTAGAAAATGGCTTAGAACAACCTAAGGAAGTCTAAGCTACAGACTCGAAATTGCTATTTTAATAAACCTCTAATAAGCACAAGACTATGAGACTGCTATTGGAGGGGCATCGTGCACTCTATTGCAACTCAAATTGGGGCTAACCGTATAGCTGGCTATGTGAGCCGATAAGTGCAAAAATAACTATCGTATCCCCGTTCATTAAGTATAACGCGCGAATATCGCCGCTAACGCTCATACTCCAGTACCCTTTATATTTTCCTTTAAGTGGGTGCACTTTCAGCATTGGCAATGTCGGATCAGTGGCAAATAATTGTACACGTTCATCGAATTGCAGCTGTAGCTTATGCGGTAGCTTGTTATACTGTTTCTTAAATTTTGGTAAATAGCGAATAGTCATAATGTCTATTTTTTAAGGTCGGCTAGGAACTCTTCGACGCTATCAAATTCTCTGCTTACTTTACCCCCCTTCAGTTCTGCCTCCACTTCTGCGATAAGCTTTTCCAAATTGGGTGTCATTTGCTCTGGAGCGTATAGCTCAATACGACGAGTTGCAGCCACTTGTCGTAAGTAAGCATTTACTAACGTGCTGAGAGTAAGACCAGCACTTTTGGCGACTTCTTGAGCAGAGGCCTTAACGTCTTTATCTATTTTTACACTTATGACTGTATTCATACTACAGAGTATATTCTTTGTAGTTGATTTTTGTCAACGCCTTATATCGCTTAAAACAAACAGAGATCCCCAAAATAGAGGAAATTAAACATGAGTATTATGGAGGGCCACCGTCATTGCGGTATCTACTAGTTTTTCCTTCTAATCCCCACCACCTTCAATTAGCCAAGGTTCGATTACTACACTATCATCAACTTGAACTCTAAAAGTTCGACTATCGTTATACACCCAAACACTGCCACTATGAACGTCGTAATCAATGGATCTACCAACGAACATTTCACTATGAGATCCCATGGTTACATTTTCATCAAAAGTTATACCCCCTCGACTAGTTGGGTGATACAGCTGACCAGCTGTTGCCCCCCATTCCCTATGAGCCATATATTCAGCAGTAAGGTGTCCTTCTGCATCTTTAGGGTGAACGACTATGCCAATATCTTCATCAGTTTCAAAATGCCTTAGACTTAACTTACCAATCGATTCTAAAACACGTTGTCTTTCAGCTTCAAGTGCCGATGCAGCCAAATGTAGTTCTCGAAGGGCGATAAATCTTTCAATTTCATGGCTTACTTCCTCAAGCTCCATCTCTTCTCGTGTTCGCATAAACTCAGTTTAGATATTTACATGCAAATAAGCAACCATAAGCATATTGGAGGGCCATCTGGGACTTGAACCCAGGACACCCTGCTTAAGAGGCAGGTGCTCTAACCAGCTGAGCTAATGGCCCGTATTCAAAAATAATAACAAATAACCCCTGTATTTCAAAATAAAATATTGTAAAGAAGATAATTTGTTACAATTACTTACAATGAAATTATTAAATGGATCTGAACTTGCTGGGTTTATCAAAGAACGACAAAGAAAAACCGTTCAAACTTTAATTTTAAATTACAAGACCAAGCCTAAACTAGCAATTATTGTAACGATAGATAATCCAGTTATTAATCTTTATGTAAATTTAAAGAAAAAATATGGGCAAGACCTAGACATAGACGTAGATATATACAGAGTTAATGAAGAAGAAATTGAACAAATTATAAATAAACTTAACAAAGACGATAGTGTTCATGGAATAATAGTCCAACTTCCCATATTTGATCCTACTAAAACAGACGAAATTGTAAATCTAGTTAATCCCTTAAAGGATGTCGATTCATTAGGCGATAAATCAAAATTTGATCCCGCTACTCCCATGGCCATACTTTGGCTATTATCTGGATATAACATTAATCTTGAAGGTAAGAAGGTTCTCTTAATAGGCAAGGGTAAGCTGGTAGGTGAACCTTTATATAAGATGCTCAAAAATAGCGAAATCAATGTTGAAGTAGCCGATCGAAAAACGGAAGACTTAAAAAAACTATCACTTGAAGCAGATGTCATCATAACGGCCACCGGAAGACCAGCTATTATTTATCCCGATATGATTAAAGAAGGTGCCACTGTAGTTGATGCTGGAGTTGCAAGCGAAGACGGTAAGGTAGTAGGGGACTTGGATGAAAGCGTCTATCAAAGAAATGATCTAACCGTTACTCCAGCTAAAGGAGGAGTAGGGCCATTAACTGTAAGTGCTCTTTTTGAAAATGTTATTCTAGCCGCCCAAAGAAAAGCTAAAATTGATTAATAAAATTATTAAAAATTTGATCCATTTCTTTTGGCATTGAGTTTGGATGAATTTCCCTAAAGTTATAATTGGCTGGAAGGTCAAAAAGATATTTATTTTTTAAGGCAGGATAAATATCTTGACATAATTTCATAGCGAATCTTGATTCCTTAATTTCTCCAACACAATCAAGGGGTTTATCTCCAGCAATACCTAATAAACTTCGATAGGTCTCGTCTAATTTCTCATCTAAAAGTAGATTTTTCCCGTTCCAAAGTTTAATCAGTTCTTCTTTCTCTAGAAATGGACTAAATATTAAAAATATAAAAGCACATTTAGGGCATTCGCCGCACCAAAATAAACTATTAGAATCAAGCTGAAAGGCTCTATTACATGAACTAAAGAATTTTTTGTATTTAATAAAATAATTTTTTATAAAAACTTCGGCAATTTTTAATTCACTTAACGATCTTAGGAATGAATAGTATCGAAAACTGCTCCCGAATTGTTCGCTTAATAGTTTTTGAAAATCTTTTTCAAATTCTTCACTTTTAGAATATTGATGATTAATCATTTCTCCTTGGTATTGAAGAGTTGGTTCATTGGAGCTTTGTTCGTTACCAACAATAATATCTTGTGAACCGCTTAAAATTGCCGTAATAACACCAGCTGAACCAATAATAGCGGAAATCGGAACGTGTCCATTAAGAGCACCTTCTTTATTTATATCAAGAAGAAGGGGATCTATTATTCTTTCGACCCATAAATGCTCTAAACCAATTTCATTGACTAAAGCTTTTAATTTAGGCTTGTGATTTAAGCTCCATGTTTTAAGACCTTTTATTTTATCCCTTAGGGCTTCAATTACAACTAAAGAATCTTTACCTCCGCCTACTCCAACAATAGCCCCATTGGTATTATCTCTTAAAGCCAAGAGCGGGGTATTAGTAGTTGCTTTAAAGTCAGCAATTGAATTAAAACTTAACGAATTAACAAATAAATACTCACCCAATCCTTTTTTATATAATTTGTTTAAAAAAGCTGCCAAAGAATTATCGATGGAGCCTTTTCTAATCTCAATTTTATCTATTAAATAGGCCTTAAAATATGAAACTCCAGCAATAAAGAAAAGAGTTTGTATGGCACGATCTAAGATTTGTTCATCGTAATTTATGAAATTAAAATCAAAAATAAAAGTTTCTTTAAAATTAAGTTGATCGTCAAACGAATAATTAAGTTCTAAGGTTTTAGATTCTTTTTTAAAATTATAATCTTTAAAAATAAATGAATTAAATCTTTTCATAATTTCTCGACCGTATTATTGAATTTAATTCCCCTATCTTCAAAATTCTTAAACATGTCGAAACTAGGGAAGCCTGGGCTTAGAATGACACTATCTCCTGAGGTAGCTAGATCCTTTGCTTTTTGTATTATTTGATCCATATTTTTTTGGTTAAGAACCTCAAAATTTAAATAGCCATTCTTTTCCATGACACTTTTTATTCTATCTCTAGCCTCACCAATTAAGATAACTTTTTTAATTGTTTCATCTCCTTTAATTTTGGAAACAAGAGGGGAGAGATCAAGCCCTCTGTCTTTTCCTCCGATAATTAATATCTTAGAACTTTTAATTGCATCGATGGCGGCTATTGTTGAGGTTGGAGCAGAGGAGAACGAGTCGTTATAATACTTTACTCCCCCGACTTCCCTTCTAAATTCTATACGAAAAGGTAACCCACCAAACTCTTTTAATACTTGAGAAGCAATCTCGGAATCTGGTTTAATTTGCCAAAGGACCGTAAGCGCGGCACAAATATTCTGCAAATTATGCAATCCAATTAATTTTATGTCACTAATCCTAACAACAGGGATACCATCAATCGTTAGGTGATTTCCGGCGATCATTGCTCCAGGAGCTTTAAAATAAGGAATTAACTTGGCCCCACCTGTTGATGCTATTCTTTTAGAGTTTTCGTTTAAAGCGTAATAAATAGCAATATCCTGCTTAGTTTGATTTCTAAATAACTGAGTTTTAGCCCTGTAATATTCATCAAGATCGGTGTGCCAATCAAGATGTTCAGGTTCAACTAATAAACAAACGGCAATGTGTGTGGAATATCTTAAGTCAATCAACTGGAAATTAGCTAGTTCTAATACAACCCAATCTTGTGCCCTTATCTCTTCCCTTAAAAGATCCAAAGGAGGAATACCAATATTCCCGCCCAAATGAACCCGATAACCCTCGGCTTCTAACATTTTGGCAATTAAGGTTGATGTTGTCCCTTTGCCTTTTGTTCCGGTTATCCCAATAATATTTTTAGTCGGACAAAGTCTTAAGAATTCATTAGTACTAGAAGTGACCTTAGATAAAATATTTCTAGAATTAGCTTTGACTATATCTTCTGGGTGTACGCCCGGAGATCTAAATATTAATTCAAATCTATCTAAATCATTGAGGTACTGCTCACCTATTTGAAGATGAACGGTAAGGGGAATATCGTCGGGCATTTTTTGGTCACAAATTGTAATAGTATTACTTTCAGATCTATAGAATTCATAAACTGATCTTCCTTGTAATCCAAATCCAACGATAGCAATATTCATCTAGAATTAATTATGCCAGTTAAGCCTAAATTTCTCTAATTATTTAAATGTTTCTTAACAACTTCTTCAACTTGTCTTGGAGTCATGTCTGCCTTTAGGATCACGCCGCTTACCCCGAGCTTCTTAACGGAATCAGGGATCTCTTGTTCACCCATATTGGTTAAAATAATAACCTTAATATCTTTTCCCCATGAGCTTTCTCTAAGCTTATTAAGCATCTCTTCCCCGGTCATTACGGGCATCATTAGATCAAGTAGAATAATATCTGGATTAAATTCTTTGGCCATTTCAAGACCATCTTTTCCATTGCCAGCAGTCTCAACATTGTAGCCATCTGCTTCAAACTTAAATCTATACATTTGGCTAATAGCTTGGTCATCTTCGACTATGGCTACCTTTGGCATAGTAATATTATATTAAGTCTTAAAAGTTAAATATACAAATATATTACTTATTTATAAGTTCATTAACAATGTCTACTATCTGTTGAGGGGTATGATGGGCCTTTACTACATATCTATCTACATTTAGTAGCCTTAACTTAGTAGGGGCTTCATCTTTGCTTATATTTGTTAGAACTATTACCTTTATATCTTTAGCCCAATCATAGGTTCTAAGCTCTTCCAACATATCTTCCCCGGTCATTACGGGCATTCTAAGATCTAGAAGAATGACTTCTGGTCTCTCTTTTTCTATAACCCTAAGACCCACTTCACCGTTTTCGGCTAGAGAAACATCAAAACCTTCTAACTTAAGCTTAAATAAATAGAGGTTTCTTATAGATAATTCATCCTCGATTATACATATTTTAGTTTTGTCTTTCATGTTTGCTTAATTCTAACAGAAAAGAGATGAGTTTTCATAAAGTGATATTAATTACATTGTATTAATGTGTTTAAGAATCTAGACTATGTTTATATAGAAGCTTAAAGAAAAGGGGTTATAAAATGAGCTCAAAATTGCAAGAAAGATTAGTTATTGAAACACGAAAAGAATTAGATCCTATAGACCTGATAAAAATTGGACAAACAGTTTTCGAAAGACTATCCGAGGAACCAGGAGAAAGTAAAGGTTCAAATCCTAAAGATTTTCCCCCGGAAATTCTTGATTCCTTAACGCGTTTAGCTGACGGACAAACTATTCCTGACGAAAGATAATCATTTAGTTTATAGATACATATTCAAATAATGGCAGAAATAGCAATCTTTTCTACCAGTTTCGATAGACCAACTATTGAACCAGTAATAAGAGAAATAGAAGAAAGTGGGTATAATACTTGGCTCTATTGTTCTGATAGGGTTGCAAGACAACAAGATCAGTTGTCTTTTAGTGTTGGTAAAGATAGTGAATTCTCGTTGTCTTATATGGGCATAAGTCATATCATGTCTGACATTAAATCAGCTTGGTTTAGACATCCATATTTATTTAATTTAGATTTAGACGATAGAACAAAACAAATGTCGCTAGAAAATGAGATGGATGCCTTACAAGAATCTATTTGGCAATTAATTCCCGGCGAAGCTTGGATGAACCATCCTTTGCAAATGGCAAAAATTCAGAAAAAAATAGCTCAACTTTGTTTAGCAAAAGAGTTAGGATTTGAAATTCCTAAAACCGTAGTATCGAACGATTGGGCTGAAATAGATAGGTTTTTAGATAATGATATTGTATTAAAAATGTCAAAAGGTCTGATTTATGTAAATAACAAATCCAGAGTTTTATATACCACTAAGCTTACAAAAGCAAACAGAGCCGAATTAAAAGATAATTCTCCTTTTCCAGGCATATATCAAGATTATGTTAGCAAAAAAAGATAATGGAGAATTACTATTGTCGGTGATGATGTATTTGAGGCATCTATATATACTACCGAAGGCGCAAAAGACGATTGGCGAAAACATCAATTTACTGAAAATGTTGTATTTAGGGAAGAAAGTTTTCCAGAATTAGAGAAAGAAAAATGTCTTAAATTCTTAAAAAGAACTGGACTTACTTATGGTGCGTTTGATTTCATTGAAGATCCTAGTGGAAGAATTGTATTTTTAGAATGTAATACAAACGGGCAATATAAATGGTTAGAAAATTTACTCGGTTTTAAGATATCTAAAGCTATAGCTAGTAAATTGATTAAAATTTATAACGACAACAATTAATTGAAATATTGAGGCATCTTACTTATTAAATCTTTTTGATTTTTATTCATAATTAATTTTTTAAAGTTTACTTCGTTAGTAAATCTAATTTCTATTCTATTACTGATTAAAGCTCCAATTACACTATTAAATACCTCTTTTTTAATAGGTTTGACGGGAATTAGACTTACTTTCTCATATCTTTCTAAAGTTTCTTGAGGGGATTTAACAAAACTTTTTGACGGTAGTTCATAAATTGCTCCACCATTATCTATTTCGAGAAGTTTATTTGGATTAGTACATATAACAATATTTGGTTTATTAGGGCTGGGATCCATTAAAGTTACAATACCTTTTGGGACTAAATACATTAAAGCTAAATTCCTATTTTTAGTAGCAAAGACATAATTACCTATGAGTATATTATTGCTTAAAGCGGGTTGAGGATTAATAATTTCTAAATCCTTTTGTTGAGATGCATGATACAAAATCATAATATAGATTATTATAACTCGATAATAAACGTAATAAGCATGTTTACAATGTGGGTGGATACTTTAAACATAATTCTAAAGAGTCCAGTGAATTTTGTGATAAACTTGGTCTAACTATTCTACGAAGAAAAGTGTCCACGATGTAGTGAGTAAGTGCAAAATGCTTGACTTTTTATATAAAAAGTGTAAAATAATACTCGTACATTAGTAAACGTATAGCGACCATTCGGAATATTCCGAAAGGTCGCTATTCTATTAAGGAAATAATCATGAACATAAATATCGGTAGTGCTATAGGAACTGGTCCAACTAAACTTGCTGCCTTTGACTCCGCATTGAATGCTGCTGGTGTAGCAAATTTTAATTTAATTAAACTGAGTTCAGTTATTCCGGAAAAATCAAATATTGTAATTTATAATAATCAACATATTCCTAAAATTGATGGAAAATGGGGTGATAGGTTGTATGTGGTAATGGCGGAAACCAGAGTAGACACTCCAAATGTTGAAGCTTGGGCTGGAATTGGATGGGTTCAAGACAAGAAGACTAGAAAGGGACTTTTTGTAGAACATGAAGGAAACAGCGAAGAAGCAGTACGTAGAGATATCACTCAAAGCCTAGAAGCATTAATGGCTACGAGAAATATCGACTTTGGTGAAATCAATATGAAGGTTGTGGGGCGTGTTTGTACGTATCATCCCGTATGCGCACTGGTTGTAGCGGTTTATAAATCTGATGATTGGAGTTGTAAGAATAATTCTTAAATTTGTAGTATATAGACATGAAAAAGAACCATTATCCTCTTATTGATGAAAGCTTAACAGAAGGTTATTTAGTACCGCCTGAAAATTTAGATAACAAATGGGGTAGGTTAACGACTGCATTATTAGGGGTAGTTGCTTTAACCGAGATTTTGCCATCTAATGAAGTCATTAGACTTGGTTTATACGGAATGGCGGAGGGGCTATCTCACAAAAATCCCATATACGCTTCATTTGCCGCTGGCTTGTCAACTTTTGTAGTAGAAGAAGCTGGTGGTGCCGCAATGGCTTCATTATCCGGAACTGGTAAGGCAAAAGATATAAATGATAAAGTAGACGAAAAAATTTCAAAAATCAAATTTTTAAATAGATTTAAAATATTTTCAGAAAGAAAAATTTCAAGGGAATCACAGTTTTTTGCAACCGTATTAGGCGGTACAGTTGTGGGTATGACATTAAAACAATATCAGAATCCCGAAAGATCATCTAGAGACAATCATAGATACAGTCTGATTACTTCAGCTTGGCTTGGAGGCTTAATGATGGGTATGGGTTTTTTGGCTTCTGAAGGAATTAATATGGAAATAGATAATCCAATTAGAACAGGCGTCTTTGCTTCAGGGGCAGTTTTATCGGGATTTATAATAAGAAAGTTAAAGAAAGTATTTTTTAAGGAGAAAAATGACCAACAAGAATAAACATAATGACTCATTAGAAATTCCAAACCTGGACGAATATAGCGATTTTGACGCATCGAATGGAAGATTTTTTGAACTTACAACCGATCCCACTAAATTAGAAATAGCTAGACAATTTGAACAAGATGTTTGGCTTAAAGAAGACTATGGAAATTTAGACGTTTATGAAGATCATATAAAAAATTCAATTACTTTCACCGTGTTTAACCAAGAAGGGGAGTGTCAAGGTATAGCGAGATTATTTAGGGGTTGGCTTGTAACTCCTCCTTTCTTAGTCGAGATGCCTTTTTATAATGAATCTGATAAATCGGAGCTTTTAAAATTGTCAAAAAACGGAGATGTAGAAGAATTGGGTACTATTGCTGTGAGTAAAGAATTGAGAAATGGATTAGTCTTTGAAAACTTAGCTAGATTAGCCTACAGATATTCTTATGGAAGCGGAATAAAATACTGGGGAATAATAATGGAGCCGGAACGTGTCAAGAAAATGAATAAAAATTATGGATTTACTTTTAAACAATTAGGATCGACAATTGAATATCAGGGCGGCGAATGCGCAGCATTTATAATGGACCTTCAAGAAGTAAATGATAATATGCGAGTTGTATTTCCAGAAGCTTATGATTGGTTTGTAAGGCAACCTCTAAACAAAAGAAAAACCGAAGACTAAATCTCTAGTATAATAAGTATATGCTTAATATACTTCTCCTAATTTGTGGGTTGATACTAGTACTAATGACCGTGATAGTTTTATATAGTAATTATAAGTCTTCAATAAATTTATGGCTAAGCGGATTCTTGATAAGTGGTTTTCTATGGGTATTTTCTAATTTTATAACCAATATATCACGCTCCAATAATTCTATATTGCTATTTTCAAGGACAGCAATTATAGGAGGAAGTTTAATTTCTTACACTTATTTAATGTTTTGTTATGAATTTACTGGAAAAATTAAAAATCTATCAAAACCCAAAATTTTATTAATACTTTTACCGATTCTATTCCTTTTAGCCATAGAGCCTACAAAGCTAAATATTATAGAAGCCTCTGAATCTTCTATTACTACTGGATACGGATATATTTTATTGATGATTGTATTAGTTCTCTACTTTGCTTACGGATTTATATTATTGCTATTAAATTATCTTAAAAGCGAAGGAAATAGAAAACGACAAATTTATTATGCTTTGATTGGAACGGTATTCTCTTTTATTCCTGGGATAATATTAAACGGAATATTTCCAATTATTGGAAATCCAAAGCCGGCAGAATATGGTTCTTTTGTGGTAATATTTTTCGCAACTTTTACTTCTATAGCAATCATAAAACACAGATTACTTGATATTAAACTAGTTATAATACGGTCTCTTGCGTATGTTGTTTCTATCTTAATGTTGGCTTTGACGTATATGTTGTTGGTTTCTTTCATTTTATTTAAAGTAATGGGGTTGAAAATAAATCTTACAGAAGAATTATTACTATCTCTTTTAATCGCTATAATTACACTAATTTTTTCAAGAATTCAAAAATATTTCGTTAAAGTTACAAATAGCATTTTTTTCAGAGGAATGTATGACACTCAATTAGTTCTAAATAAGTTTAATAAAAATTTAGTTTCGTCTTACGAAATTCGTCAATTGTTTTCAAAAAGTTCTTCTACCATAGAAGAAGCTTTAAATCCAAATTTTATAGTATTCGGGATAAGGGGTGATGATTCTAAAAGCCTAAAAAGCGGAGTTTTAAAAGAAAATCCTGAACTTCTAAATATAGATGATTTATTACAAACTAGCCTAAAATACAACAAAAAGGTAATTTATGTTGATGAGATTAATGAATCACAAGACATGGACAAACAAAAACTTACGAGCAAGGGTATTGCTGTATTAGTTAGATTAACGCCATCATTAAAAGATATCGGGATAGGCTATATTATTATTGGCTCTAAAAGGGGTGGGAATATGTATTCAAGCCAAGATATTAGCTTGATAGAAATAATGTCTAATGAGCTTTTTATAGCAACACAAAATTTAATGCATTTCGAAGAAATCCAAAATTTCAACGTTACTCTTCAACAAAAAGTAGATGACGCAACCCGAAAACTAAGAAGAACTAACGAGAAACTAAGAGAACTAGATGAATCTAAAGATGACTTTATTAGTATGGCTTCACATCAGCTCCGAACTCCATTAACTAGTGTCAAGGGATATATATCAATGATGATTGAAGGAGATGGAGGAAAAATAAATGATACTCAAAAAACAATGCTTAACCAAGCCTTTTTCTCGGCTCAAAGAATGGTTTATTTAATAGCAGATCTTCTTAATGTATCGAGACTTAAATCGGGTAAGTTTGTTATAGAAACGAAAGCTGTAGACTTATCTAATCTTGTTAGTGAAGAAATGGGACAAATGACGGAGATTGCATCATCTAAATCTCTAACCTTATCATATAATAAGCCTAAGAATTTCCCCAAGCTTAATATAGACGAAACAAAAACTAGACAGGTGGTTATGAATTATATAGATAATGCCATATATTACACTCCCCAAGGAGGCAAAATAGATATTACACTAGAAGATAAACCTGAAACAGTTGAACTTAGGGTGGTAGATAACGGGATTGGTGTGCCTAAATCTGAACAGCACCATTTATTCACTAAGTTTTATAGAGCAGAAAACGCCAGAAAGGTTCGACCAGACGGTACGGGACTTGGACTATTTATGGCTAAAAAGGTAATAGTTGCTGAAGGTGGAGCTATAATATTCGATAGCCAAGAAGGTAAAGGAAGCACTTTTGGTTTTACTTTCTCTAAAAACTCTCTTGAAGTAAAAACAGATTCTAGCCTTAAGCCTAAGAAAACTACTTAATTACCTTGGATACCAAACTTACTAAATTAGGATAAAAAATATCAGGAATTATTTTATCTACCGTCGGTTTTTTTACTAATCCGGCTATAACCTTGGCTGCAGCAATTTTATGGTTATCTGTAATCTTTTGTACTTTGTTATCTAGAGCCCCTCTAAATATTCCCGGAAACGCCAGGGCATTATTAATTTGATTAGGGAAGTCACTTCTTCCAGTAGCAACTATATAAGCTCCGGCTTTTTTAGCATCTTTTGGATAAACTTCTGGATCCGGATTAGCCATAGCAAAAATAATAGGCTTTTGATTCATGCTTTTAATCATCTGATCGTTTAAGAGGTTAGGCTTAGATACTCCCAAAAAAACATCAGAGCCGGCTATAGCGGTTTGTAAATCCCCAGATACGTTTTCTTTGTTAGATATTTTTAAAAGATCTTTTTTAAATTTGTTTAAATCTTTTCTGCTCTTAGAAATTATCCCTTTACTATCTAAAAGTATTAAATTTACCTTCGGGGCATATAAATGTATTAATTTCGCTATAGCAGTCCCGGCAGCTCCAACACCTACCATTACAACTTTACAGTTATTTAAGTCCTTTCCAGCTAATTTCATGGAGTTAATCAGACCCGCTAAAACGACTACCGCTGTTCCGTGTTGGTCGTCATGCATGATAGGTATATCTAATTCTTTCTTTAGTGTTTCTTCAACCTCAAAACAAATTGGTGCAGCAATATCCTCTAGATTTATGGCTCCAAAACTAGGAGCGATTGCTTTAATGGTTTCTATAATACCTTTCTGATCATGAACATCTAAAACGATTGGGATTGCATTAATGTCTGCAAAGCGTTTAAAAATCATGGCTTTTCCTTCCATAACCGGTAAGGCTCCATAGGGTCCAATATTTCCTAAACCCAGAACAGCTGATCCATCACTAATAATGGCCAAGTTATTAGAAGTCCAGGTGTATTCTTTAGTTTCGTTCGGGTTTTTATATAAATGTTCACTAACTTTTGCTATACCTGGTGTGTAGTGAATGCTTAGATCTTTTTTTGTTTCTAAGCTATCATTTAATTCAATCTTTAGTTTGCCTTTAAGCTTTTTATGGATTTTTAAAATATTATCTTTCTTTAACATTCATTCATTTTATAAAAAAATAATAAAAAAATGAATATATAAATAATACAATATTGACACAAGGTACAAATACGTATAAAATATATTTATATATTTAAGGTGTATTTATGTCCGAATTAACTAATATTTTAAATGAATTTCCAAACTTTGTTGATGGACTTGGTTCTCAATTTCATGAAATGCCACATTTTGAAGATCCACTTATAGGTGCGGTTGCGGCCGTGGCTCTCACTGCTGCCGTTATAGTTCCTTTTAAATTAATGGGGAAAAAAGCCCAAAGAGAACATTCTAAAGAATTTGATCAACAATTTAATAGTTTAACGGAAGAACAAAAAGATAATTTAGATGAGTCAATTAAGTCGGTCAAAATAACCGAAGAACAAAAACTCCCCAGAATTAGCAATATAGGTCGAAAATTAAATAAAGGCGGCAGAAGGCTTTATCTTCCAGTCGACCTAGCTGTTTTCGGCTTAGCTTCGACTTTAGGAATATTGGTTGCAAATCCTACGGTAGAACAAGTACAGGTTAGTCAATCTGCTGTAGCAATTATGTCTGCAACTGATTCTATGCTCTATACAAAAGATATGGGCAATAATCAGTCAAGATTTTCCTCGGCGATAGATGCCCTTAAAAATAGCTCTTACAATGGAAATCTAGGTATCGTAACTTATGATCAAAATAGTGTAGTAAATGCTCAGCTGTCCCCTAAGAGTAGTATCAACTTTAATTCTATAAGCTATTCTAATATCTCACATTTCAACCCCGGCGGTAATCTGGACTCCGCCATTTTAAATGCTGAGCAGTTATTAACTTCGTCTAGTGCATATAAATCTTCCAAGAAGGGAGAAATCTTAATAATATCTGACGGTACTTTAGTTAATAGTTCTACTAGTCAAAAAATCGATTCATTAATAAGTAGTATCAAAGGCCTAAATGTTGAAGTAATAGTCCCAGGTAACACGGGATCTACTTATCAGCTTGCAAGTGGTACAAATTCCTTTGGATCAGACGTAAAGCCAGAGAACCTGACCTTTAAAGAAGCTAATCCTCCGGTTGTGGTTAATAATCAGGCTAGTTTAAATCAGGCTGTTAGCAATGATCTGGCAAAAACACCGTACGGAATTTCTAAAAAGGAAAAGCCTTGGATTTTAGGTCCATTAACATCATTGACGATTGCCGGAGCTGGTCTTTTTATCTTGATAAGAGATCGACTAAGAAAAGTAATCTAATTTAGAGAGGATAATATATGTCTGAATTACAACCAAAACCAGCCGAACAAACAAATCTACTTTTTGAGGAAGTTCTAAGAGAGCTCAATAGACACTTAGTTTTAGATAAATCTAAAAGTGATGTAGTAATAGGAGCCATCTTAACAGACTCGGCTATATTAATTGACGGGGATCCGGGTGTAGCCAAAACCAAAACTGCCAAAATCATTGCCCAAACCTTAGGAATTGGATTTAGGCGTATCCAGGCCACCGCAGATTTGATGCCATCAGACATCACAGGATCTGAGGTATTTGATCCTGAAACGAAAGGATTTAAATTTCTGCCGGGGCCTATATTTACCGAAGGCGTGATCTTACTCGATGATATTAGTAGAACTCCACCAAAAACTCTTTCAGCTCTTATAGAAAGTTTTGGAGAAAAAACGGTTACTCCATCCGGAAGTTTAAAAACGCATAAACTTAGTCCATACTCTAGATTTATAGCAACTAGAAATGACCACATCATGGAAGAGGGAACTTTCCCCACACCAGCTGCAATCCTAGATAGATTTTCAGTAGGCATAAAATTTGATGATCTAGCACCCGAGCAAATGGTTGTTGCGGGAGATCTTCAAGATAAGACCGTAAATCTTATTGAAAACGCCAAACAACGACTTACTGAAGCAAAAATTTCTATCGACCGTCAGATTGCAATCGATTCTGCAATGAAAATCTTTGCTGCCAGAATAATTTTAAAACTAAAAGATATGTCAGAAGAAATCGATCAAAATAGAAGTAGTTTAAGTGGCTTAAGGGGATATCTAGCTATGTTGAGCTTATCGAAAGTACTAGCCTTAAGAAATAGTAGACTAAATGTTAACAATGAAGATGTTGCTCAGGCTGCTCAGTATGTATTTGGTCACAGAGTTGTTAAAAAACCTAGATCCAATACTGACTTAGGAGTGGATGTTCTAATTAAGATTGCTACTGATTTGGCTTAGTGTATTTAATTAAAGTTATAAATAATTTTTGGAGTATCTAACAATGTCAAATCCTAACAAATCTATGGAACATTTTGAAGGATTATACCCCGTTAGTTTAAAGACTGCTGAAGAACTTGAAGTCAGCCAGTTATTCCAAAGAGACATGAGTGGTATAAGTTTTGGAAACCTGACTACTAGTTCCAGGGGGGATGGTTATGATCTTTGGGGACTAAGAAAATATGAACCCGGAGAAGATTATCGTCGAATAGATCCCAGATCCTCGGCCAGAAGACCTGACAAAAATCCTGTTGTCAAAGTTTACAGCGAGGATATAACCCCTAATTTATGGTTGGTCTCTGACGTTGCAGATCAAGAATATACCTATTCTGCATCAGGCCATTTTAGTTTAAGAGATTTGGGTCATAGTATATTATGTCTCTTTGCCGATAAAGCTACATCTGAAGATATACAATTACAATACGTTTTAAATAACGATAGAGAATTTAGATCAAGTAGACAAGATGGTTTAAGATCTGCTAGTGCCACACACATTAGAGAAACTTTTGAGGATCTCAAATCGAGCAATCGGGTCTACAATCCGGAAGGTAAGACTCGTCTGTCAGATTCACTCCAATATTTAGCGGATCTATCCTTATCAAGACATTTAATCGTGGTGGCTTCTTCTTTTAGTGGCGCCCCTAAGTTATTAGACTCTTGGTCTGAACACTTAGCTTATTTAAGACAACAAAACGCAATAATAGCTATTGATCTTAGTTCTCCATCAGACCATAGTCTTCCCGAAAGTATTGAGACATTCGGATCTATCTCTGATGGGACTAAACAAAATTTGTCATTAGCTCTATACTCGCCTAAAGATATTAAAAGAATAAGACAGAAATATCGAGAAATTGCCGAAGAAAGAAGTGAAAGAAAAGCCCAAGCATTTAGAAAACTTGAAATACCTCAAATTCAATTATCGTCCTTTAGTCGAAGTTGGTTTACTGACCTAAAACGTGGGTTAGAAGGAGTAGAATAACATAAAAAGCTTGACAATAATAAGCATTTATGATACATTCAATAGTGATAGTAAATTGTTTTAACAATTTAAAGTAGTGGGAGAAAAAGAAGATTATTTGCTATGAGCGGATCCGAGGCGATGCAAAATCCAAGTTTAACTGGTCTACAAGCCGGTGATAATGAGAGGTCTGAATTTACTAATCCTCTTATGGTAGATTATCAAAATGGTTTGACTCCAGACCAATTGATAGTGGAGCCAGATAATCGCTGGCAAAGAATCCTTGGTAGATTTAGCCGCCCAGTTGCTGCAGTCTTATTTATGGCTACCGTTTCAGCAGGTGTCGCATCATGTGGTGCTTCACAAGAAGGATCATCGTCTAAAATAGCGCCAAACCAAAGCGCTGAGTGTGTTAGCAATAGTGAATATCTAGCAAACCAAAATGCCACTGGTCCAGATTCTTTCTTCCCTAGTTTATATGATTCAAATCATGAACTTATTTCAGCTTCTTCGGCTGAAAGAGTTATAATAAATGAAGTATGTAACGACGTCAGAACTCTAGCTACCTTTTCTGCAATTAATGAGCTATTTCAAAATCAGACTTTGCCTAATACAGACATTGTTAATAGAATTGCTAAATTAGAAAGTAACTATACTGCCAATTCAAAATCCCGAAAACAAGCCGAACGAGACGTTATAACTTTATTGAAATCTGGTCTTGTGCCTAATAATAGTTTTGCTATTACAGCTGGACAAATAAGTCAACTTAAAGCTGAAAAAAAAGGAACAGTAATTACTGGAATAAGCTTGGCAAGTCCTAAATTAAACTCATCAAGTTTAGAGGGTTATACTTTAAATCCAAATCCAGATAATACTAATATTACTAAATCTGAACGTGATTTTTACTATAAATTAAGCAGTCTAATATTGATTGCTCCCGATGGAACCATCTACTTTAATGATCTAATTTCAGAAAATCCCAGTTCGGCACAATTCGGTGTATCCAACACCAGGGTCAACACTACTCCAAATGGAACTCAGAATACTCAAGCTTTTCAGGGAACTGGAAACAACCAAGGAGTAAGTCAAGGAAGCGTACCCGAAAGTAATCCAAATGGACCACAACCAGGACCTGGTAATGGTCCTAATGGCGCTGGAACAACTCCAGAAGCAGGACCTGGTCAGGGAAATACTCCTGGAACTGGTGGTGGTGGAAACCAGGGTGGCGGAGAAACTCCTACAACAATTACATCCTCTACGGTACCAGTAACTACTTCTCCAACAACTACACCTAATACTATACCTAGTACTACTATACCCACTTCGACCACTACAACTACTTTAGCTCCGAAACCACCATCACCATGTAATTCCAATGATGGACAAGTATGCCCTCCATAAGCTCAAGCTAGGGAAAGCTAGAAAAATAATTGAAGGAAATATATTATGAACCTAATAAAGAAATTATCAGCAGTTTTAAGCGCAACATTTTTAAGCCTTACTATTTATTTAATAGGAGCTAGTGGAAGCGTAAGTGCAAGTTGTTTATATCAATATAATCCAAATGGATTTAATACTTCTTCAACGCCTGTTTTTAACTCCATTTGTGGGGTTCCATACGGGACTAACGATGAACCTAACTTCGTAAGAATAAGACCCGATATTAATGGTGACGAAAACACTGCCAATAATTCGACGTACGTGATTAACGATTTGAATTCAGCTTGTACATCCGGTTCTATTTATGATGTCTGGACTTATCTACATAATGATGCTTCACAAAACTTTAATCCAGACGTTGGAAGTGGTTCTGCCGTCGCTAAGAACGTGTCTTTATTAACTCACGCTCCTTTGGGAACAACTTCAAATAACTTCACGTTTAGTTCCACTATTAGTGCATCAAACGCGGCAACAGTTAGCGATAGTGTCGAATTGAATTGTGGATCTAATAATGTAACATTAACTCTAGTTCCAAGCACGGTTCATGTTTACAGTATGCCCTATGGATGGCAAAACCTTCCAGATGGAAGTGTGAATAATCCAACACCACTTGGAAGTACTAACGCTGGATTATCTAGCATGGGTTCTGGCAATGTTTGGGGTTGTTGGGACTATAGAACGATAGTTGTTTATGAGGTTAAAGTAACAACTGCACCTCAACAGATTGTAATGCCAACTTGTAATTTAATGTCCCTAGAAAATAGCAATGGAGTTGCAAGAATAGATAACATTGAATATACGGCTAATTCTGCTACCGTAACCGGTTATAAAATACTAGTAAGTTCAAATGGAACCACTTCGACCTTCAACCTAGGATTAAATAGTTTGCCCTTCACTTACAATATGACGGCCGGTAATACATACAACTTTAATGCTTATGTTGTTTCTAACCTGGGAAATGTTACAAGCTCTAACTGTCAAGGCGTATTAGCGGTTGCTGCTCTGACCCCACCTCCAACACCGACTCCTCCATCACCAACTTCTGCTCCAACTCAATTAGTCAACACTGGACCAGGGAGTATTATAGGCTTATTCTTCGGTACGACATTACTAGGAGCCATTATCTATAACTTTGTTCTAAGAAAAAAACTATCTAAAAGTAATAATTCTTAGAATAGAATCTTATGCTTGTGGATAAACCTATTCCCAAAAAGTTAAAATTGTGTTAGTGTTAATTTAGATTCGAAAACAAAGAGCAATGACTGACCGCTCTTCAATATAAAAAGAACAAATAAACTTTTAACTTTAAGGTATATAATTATTTATCTTCTTGTGATAATATATCCTAAAGTTTTGGTCCCATCGTCTAGAGGTTAGGACACCGGGTTTTCATCCCGACAACAGGGGTTCGATTCCCCTTGGGATCACCATTGACTCTACCAGATTTTATTATATACTTAATCTATGAATAAAATTGGGGTTGTTTTTGGGATAGCTGCTTCTGGTAAAGATACTCTCCTTGAGGGGTTAGTTGAACGGTATCCATTTAATTATAAACGTATAGTTAACGACACGACACGACGCCCAAGACCTAACGAAGTGAACGATGAAAACTATCATTTTATAACTGATGAAGAATTTGAAAAGAGGAAACAAGACAGCAGATATATTACTCATAATTTTCTGCACGGGAGAGGTTATGGGGTTTTATATTCTGAATTAGTAAGTCCCCAAATGCCAATTGGACACTTTGGTGAAACTGACATTAATCAATTACTGGAAAAAAGAGATTTAGATATAAGGTGTATAGGTTTAATTCCTCCATCATATGAAGAGTGGCAAGAAAGAATAAAACAAAGGTTGTTGGCTGGCTTGATTACTGCCGATGAACAAGAAGTTCGAACAAGTAGAATCGGCAGCGAGATAAAGTTCATGCTACATTTACAATCACTTCAATTATTGAGAATAATAATAAGCGATAGTAGTTGCATTCAAAACTCTCATGAATATTTGACGGTTACCACACCAGAAGCCTATGAGGCGATTGATGACGATGCATATTATGCTACAACCGGGTTCATGGATGCAATCAGGGATATAAATGAAATTTAGTAATGACCATTTTAAAACTAGAAGAGGAGGAACTTCTAAGTGGCTAATGGTGTCTTGTCGTGAATGCCAGGATAATCTATTTGTTTATCAGAAAGACGGTACGGGGCAATTGCTAAGGATATATTTAGATAGAATATTTTCAACCCCTACAGGTGAGAGACCCTATAAGGGTTTTACTGAGCAGCATTTGGGTGCATTAGCCTGTTCAGGATGCGATACGATGATTGGTGTGCCTATGATATATAAAAAATATGCTGAAAATAGGTTAGCGGAAAGAATTATTCCTCCTGGTCCAATTTTACAAACTGTAGAACCTCAACAACTAAAAACAATTAATTTAGATCCTGCATATACAATTAGGTTATCAAAGCAGTGAGTTAATATATGAAAAATAATCAGTTATATCAGGTGCGATATTTCGAAGTTAAAAGCCATAATGCTTTTATTGAAGCCACTATTAAATTACTGTCAGTTGGGAAAATTAGATATAGTGAAATTAAGAATGATTATTTATGGTTATATCATTTTGAGATTAACGATGAATGGAAAGATTATTTTGTTTTAGCTAAAGGTACTATTGATAAAGATACAAGCTTGTTAAATTTAAAGGGCGTTGATGATAAACCCATATTCGTCCGTATTGATAGCGGGTGTATGACCGGTATGATCTTCGGCGATAGAACATGTGAATGTAAAGAACAGCTAGAGATGGCGATTAGCGAGTTAAAGAAAAAGGATTTTGGATTCATAATACATATCCCAAAACAAGATGGAAGGGGTATGGGCATTGATTTTAAACTTAATACTCTTACGATTCAAGATGAAACGAATCAAGATAATATATCAGTTTCCAGACAACTTGCTGGAATATCTAATATAGATAAAAGAAATTATTATGGTTCAGTTGCAATATTAAAATACTTTGAAATTAATAACGTAAATATTGATATTGCCACAAATAATCCTCAAAAAATTGCTATATTTGAAGATAACGGCTACAAGATTTTAAATAGAACCCCAATGATTATTAAACCCTCAACATTAACCGATAAACATCTCAATGCAAAGAAAGAGAAGTTAGGCCATTTATTGTGATAACGGGGGCTATAAGATAAACGTAATATTAATTAGGATAAAGTTTGAATAAAGAGCCAATACATTAGATTTATGGAGACAGTGCTGTTTAATTAGGATTATGAAATCAATATGCTGATTTTGAATGAGGAGATAATACGAAGCTATCCCGTGCGCTCTATATTGACTAATTCAAATAATTTAAGGTTCGATTCACGGAAGGGAGTTTATTTATATTCGGTAATCCCTTCAATAACCCATACCACTGATTGATATCCTCAAGGATATGGTTCCAATTCGATTTCAGGTGGTTCACCATAACTGAATTACTCTGTAAGAACTTTTCAATCTGAAATTGTTGGTTATAAATATTGAACGATTCTATGCAACAATAGATGCTCGTACAAGTCTATCTGATAAATAGTTCGATTCCGTTACGTATAATAGGTTGCTCTAAAGTATTCTGTCTAGGTCTCTGCGCCCATACAGCATGCGTCTAATTATCATGACGTTATCTATGACAACATAGAATATGATGTAGTTACTTACCAGAATTCTGCGATATGGGTTTGGTCGGCTGCTGATTGACCTATAAGGCGCTGTACTTAGTGGACTTACGAGACGTTTTTTTATGGCAGCCTCAGTATTATTTATCAATGTTTTTGCTGCTTGCTCGTTTTTAAGCTCAAATAATAGATAATCTGTAATCTTATCTAAATCCTCATAGAAAAGTGGAGAGTAGCGAAGTTCAAATCTAGCCATTTACTTTTGTGTTGATTTTAGAGAACACATCTTTGTGGGTTAGGTTTTCTGAATGCCTTTTTGCGTAAGTGTCAGCTTCGTCAAGAGCACGCTCAATATAATCTAGATGTGCCATTTTACTAAACTTATCAAAACTCATAGTTACCATAGATGCCTGTCCATTTGTTGTAAAAATAATAGGTTTACTTTTTTTGTTTATTTCCTCCTCTACTTCTGAGAAGTGATTTCTTAAGTCTGATATGGGTCTAATACTTAGCATAGTACAAATCCTTTCATAGTTATCATAATTATGATAACACATATTTCAAGATTCGTAGACTCCTCAATGTCATGTTTCACCTAATAATCTCGTCTACAATTTGGCTATAAATCGGACCCCTTAGGGTCACCATAGGAGGGATACGGATAGGAATTGATTATAAATTTTTTGTCTAAAAACTTACCGCCAAGTCTCATCTGTTAAATAGTTCGATTCTATTTAGCTGATTTACAATTTCGCTCGTGCTTGCTTGGTTAAATAAATTAGGTATGATAAACGTATGACTAAGAATATAACGAAAGAAGCAGTAATTACCGCTTTTAGTGAATCTAGTAAATGTATGGGAGCTGAAGGCTGCAAAAGAGTGGCCGAAGCCATGTGTGCCTTTTATAGACTAGATAACCAAAATACCGTAATAACCGGGAAGGGTATGATTACTTTTGCATCTATGCCTGAAGGTCCATGCCCTAACCAAGGCGAATTATTTTGCCAAGACAGACTTGAAACTGAACAATAGACAATTCTATCTAACTATTCCTTTAGCTTAAACCGGTGTTAATTTAATATACTATTAAATTCATATTAGCCTTACCTCATTCCATCTGTTGATCTCAGATAAAATACGGTTCCAATTTGAAGTTAGGCAGTTCACCATTGACACAATAGTACCACTTTGATACTATTATTGTATGACTACGAAATTACAGGTACCAATGGATAGTGAAGTAAGAGATGGTTTAGAGCTTCGTGCTAGAGAGCTTGGCTTTGATTCCGCACAAGCTTACATACGTTTCTGGGCTAAATCTGAAGTTGAGGGTAGAAAGATAGATTTTGGCTTACCTATGGTTACTCTTAGTAGTGAAGCCGATTCTCGTTATGAGAAAGCTATTAAAGATATGTCTATTCTCAGAAAAGAAGGTAAGTTAAAAACTTACACTTCAGTTAATGAATTTATGGAAGATTTGAAGTAGTGAAACCTATTCAAAGAGATAAAAACTTTGATAAACACTTTAAAACCCGCATACTACCAAATCAAAATTTAGTAAATCAATTTGAATTAAGACTCGCAATGTTCATGAGTGGTGCCAGGGGAAAACCCATTAATGATCATGGGTTAAAGGGTAAAAAAAGGACATTTAGATCGTGGTCTGTTAATGGTGATATTAGAGTTGTATATAGGGAAACTGAAGAATACTACGAGTTCCTAGATATTGGCTCTCATAATCAGGAGTATTAGTTTAGGTTATACTTCTTGTGAGAATAATAACCGAAGAAGGTCTATCCTTAAGTAGCTTACACCATTGAACTATTTCAGATAAAATATGGTTCTAATTTGATTTCAGGTGGTTCATCATATTATTTACGAAATTTTAGATTCTGCTTTCTCGACTATGCCAAACCCTTACAATAACTACCGTGTCATCTGATTCAAATTTATATCTGATTACATATGCCCCTGCGCCAAAAGCCAAGAAAAGTTCACGTCTGTCGCCTTCATCCGACATTGGGCGACCAATACGAGGCGTAACTGTTAATAAATTGGTACCTTTTAGTATGGTGCGTACAGCGTTATTGGCAGCATCAATATCTTTATCTAACAGAAAAAAATATAGACGTTCAAAATCAGCAATCGCTTCAGGCAGCCACTTTATTTCTGCCATTTTCGTGGCTTGCCTTGACTTAAATCTTTGAGCCAGGCTTCTACCTTATTGTGGCTGATAGCTTTACCTGTAAGAAGGTAGTGATCCCACCTTGCCATGTCTTCAGCTTTTTCTTTTTCGTACTTTTCTTCACGCTCCAAATAATCCTCTATAGCGGTTCGCATCAACCAATGGGGGGAATGCTTTTTCTTTTCTGCCAAAACTTTTAGTCTTTGGCGAGTATTTTCTTCTAGTTTTATTCCTTGAGTTGTTGCCATTTAATGATAGTAGCACCTATTGCGTATTAGTGCAATTCTT